>DATNMT010000401.1:0-3984 GCA_035602495.1 Bradyrhizobium sp. | reverse complement strand
ATCATCCCGAACCAGAACCTGTTCCGGGTCGCCAACGAAAAGACCACCTTCGCCGACGCCTTCGCGATGGCCGACCAGGTGCTCTATTCGGGCGTCGCCTGCATCACCGACCTGATGGTCAAGGAAGGCCTGATCAACCTCGATTTCGCCGACGTTCGCGCCGTGATGCGCGAAATGGGCAAGGCGATGATGGGCACCGGCGAGGCCAGTGGCGACAAGCGCGCCCTGACCGCGGCGGAAGCCGCGATCGCCAATCCCTTGATCGACGACTCGTCGATGAAGGGCGCCCGCGGCCTTCTGATCTCGATCACCGGCGGCAAGGACCTGACGCTGTTCGAGGTCGACGAAGCCGCCACACGAATCCGCGAGGAAGTCGACCAGGACGCCAACATCATCGTCGGCGCTACCTTCGACGAGAGCCTCGACGGCATCATCCGCGTCTCCGTCGTCGCCACCGGCATCGAGCAGGCGGCGA
The DNA here is from genome assembly GCA_035602495.1 of Bradyrhizobium sp. Classification (GTDB taxonomy): domain Bacteria; phylum Pseudomonadota; class Alphaproteobacteria; order Rhizobiales; family Xanthobacteraceae; genus Bradyrhizobium. Next base: position 3,509 of record DATNMT010000401.1, on the reverse strand, counting down.
TCTCGCGCAACGCCGGGATGCCGCCCGCGCCCCATGCGATGGCCGCGTCCGGCACGCCGGAGACCCGGCTGGCCGATTTGACGGCGAAGCTGCGCGCCGACAATGTCCGTCTTGCCGAGCGCGCCCAGAAGCAGGAAGCCGCGAGTCCGGCGCCAGCGGCTTCCGCCGCCGCGTCGCGCAATGCCCATAGCGTCGAACGCGCCGCGCTCGCGGCCATCGCCGCGGCGGTCGCCCCGGATGCCCCGCAAGCAGCAGCGCCGCTGCAGCCAGCGTCCTATGGCGATGTCACGGTTCGGCCGATCGCGCAGAAGCCGTCGCTGTTCCCCGATCACGACGTCGCCCGCGCCGAGCCCCATGAGCCCGCGACGCCCGAAACCTTCATCCCGCAAGCGGCAGAACGGCCGCCGGCGCGTTCCCCAAGGATGCCGAAATTCGAAGATCTGCCGATGCCCGCGCAGAACGAAATCCGGCAGGCCCGCGGCGAAACCGAGGAGGAGCATCCGCAAAAGACCCGGATGTCGCTGTTGCAGCGGCTCGCCAATGTCGGCCTCGGCCGCCGCGACGAAGAGACCGAGCCGCCGATTGCGGCCCGCGGCTCGGGTCCGGCGATGGCGCCGCTGCCGCCGCTGCCGGAGCGCAAACCGCAGCGCAGCGTTGCCCAGCAGATCGCCGCCACTGAGGCGCCGGTATCTGAATACGCCAGACGGCCTGCTCCCCAGGGATTGGACGCTCACGGCCGTCCGGCACCTGTTGCTGCGCCGCCACAGGGCGACGATCATTTGGATATCCCGGCCTTTCTGCGCCGGCAGGCCAACTGAAGTTTGTTACAATTCTGGCGGTGCAAAAAGGTCCCGGCTGGCTCAGCCGGGACCTTCGTTTTTAACCAAAAGAGGGATGCTGCGTCCCCTTCAAGCAACTGATTTTAAATGATTAATTATGTATTTAGTGCTGAGATGCCACATCCGGAACTCTCACTAAGGAGGGCGCAATTTGGTTAAGCTTTGGCGTCAATACGGCAGAGATAGGGTAACAATCGGTAAAAAAGCGTGAGTTGGCGCGCTTTCGGGCAGTGACTATGGTCGGCCGTGACTTGGGGAACCAGAGACGAATCAGTACGCGCAGTCGCGTTCTTTTGATCTCTTGGTAAGTCAGTAGTGGGCGGTCTTCGCATGAAGTTTAGCCGGCAGACAACGCTTCGGTCGCAAGCCACCGTGACGGGCGTCGGCGTACATTCCGGCTTACCCGTCAATCTTACCCTTGGACCTGCACCTGTCGATGCAGGTTTTATTTTTGTCCGCACCGGCCTCGACGGCTGCGACCGTGAGGTTCAGGCCAACGCCGAAGCCGTCATCGCCACCGAATTTGCCACCGTTCTGGGCGACCGCGAAGGTCCGCTGGTTTCCACCGCCGAGCACGTGCTTGCTGCATTGCGGGGCATGGGCGTCGATAACGCCAGCATCGAAATCGACGGCCCGGAAGTGCCGATCATGGACGGCAGCGCGGCCCCCTTCGTCGCCGCGATCGATCAGGCCGGCATTCTGACCCAATCCGGATCGCGCCGCTTCATCCAGGTGCTGAAGCCGGTGCAGGTGGCGATGGGCGATTCGTTCGGTGAATTGCGCCCCTACGCAGCCGGTTTCCGCGCCGAGATCGAAATTGATTTTACCAATCCCGTGATCGGCCGCCAGAGCTATACGCTCGATCTCAGCCCGGAAAGGTTCCGCCGCGAGATTTGCCGGGCCCGGACCTTCGGCTGCATGAACGACACCGCGCGGCTCTGGAGCGCCGGTTTTGCGCTCGGCGCTTCGTTCGAGAATACGGTGGTGTTCGACGAAACCCGCCTGCTCAATAGCGAAGGCCTGCGCTACAGCGACGAATGCGCCCGCCACAAGGTGCTTGATGTGATCGGCGATCTCGCGCTGGCCGGCCTGCCGCTGCTCGGCGCCTATCGTTCGGTGCGCGGCGGCCACAAGCTCAACCACGCGGTTCTCACCGCCCTGATGGCCGATCGCAGCGCCTGGCGCGTGATCGAGGCCGAAACCGCCCGTCGTTCCCGCACCCACGCCGAAGTCGGCAGCGGCATGGTCGGCGGCATGATCGCCCCGGCCTACGGCCCCGACGTTTCCTGACTTTCGCTTCGAAATGTCCTGACCGTCTTCTTCGACGTGTTCTGACTTTCGCCTTTCGAACTGTCCTGAGCGTGCCTTGTAGCGTGCCCTGCGGGTCGCCGGATGCGGCCTGAAACCTCCCTTTCCCAAGGTAACCATGATCGGCAGCGGCCGGTCCGCACCGCCTTAATCCGGGCGAATTGCCTGCGTATCCGGTTGGTTAATGGACTTTTTTCGGCTAAACAGGCCCCGGTTGCATGGCATGGCGCCACGGGCGCGACAAATCTTGTGTCCATGAGCACGCTTCAAGGGCGGGCGGCGGGCACCGCACCACGGCGTCAGGTCTAATTCTATGTCGGCACAGCGTATGACGCTCGAACTACGCAGGATATCGGCTCGCGCCTCTGTTGCGACTCGCAACTTATTCGGCCGGCGAATGCGGCTGGCCGCGGGCCTGATCGTGCTCGCGATTCCCCTGAGCGGATGCGGCACCGGCGCGCTGTGGGACAAGTTTATGGCCAAGGACGACACCTTCGTCGAGGAGCCGGCGGACAAGCTCTATAATGAGGGCTTGTACCTGATGAATCAGAAGCATGACCCGAAGGCGGCGTCGAAGAAATTCGAGGAAGTCGACCGCCAGCATCCGTATTCTGACTGGGCGCGCAAATCGCTGCTGATGTCGGCCTACGCCTTCTACAATGCCGGCGACTACGACAACTGCATCGGCGCGGCCACCCGTTACGTCACCTTGCACCCGGGAAGTCCTGACGCTGCCTACGCGCAATATCTGATCGCGGCCTCGCATTACGACCAGATTCCAGACGTCAGCCGCGATCAGGGCCGTACCGAGAAGGCGATCGCCGCGCTGGACGAGGTGGTCCGCAAGTACCCGACCTCGGAATATGCCGTCAGCGCCAAGGCCAAGCTGGAAGGCGCGCGCGACCAGCTCGCGGGCAAGGAAATGGAGATCGGCCGCTATAATCTGGAGAAGCGCAACTACACCGGCGCGATCAACCGCTTCAAGACCGTGGTGACGCAGTATCAGACCACCCGGCACGTCGAGGAAGCGCTGGCCCGTCTGACCGAGGCCTATATGGCGATCGGGGTGGTCGGCGAGGCGCAGACCGCCGCCGCCGTGCTCGGGCACAATTTTCCTGACAGCCGCTGGTACAAGGACGCCTATAATCTTGTAAAGTCCGGCGGAGTCGAGCCGAGCGAGAACACGGGCTCCTATATCTCCAAAGCCTTCAAGAAACTGGGTCTCGGTTAGGATCTTACCTGCATGCTGGCGCGTCTTTCGATCCGCGACATCGTCCTGATCGAACGGCTCGATATCGAGTTTTCCCGGGGGCTTGCGGTGTTGACCGGCGAGACCGGCGCCGGCAAATCCATCCTGCTCGA
>DATNMT010000039.1:0-5209 GCA_035602495.1 Bradyrhizobium sp. | reverse complement strand
GATGCCGCCGCTGACCAGGGCCGGCTACGACCGGCGCGATTCGGCGTCGCTGATCGCCGCCGGCACCGCGATGGGCATGCTGGTGCCGCCGGCGATCTTCATGATCGTGATCGCGCAGGTCACCAACACCTCGGCGGTGGCGCTGTTCGTCGCCGGCTTCGTGCCGGCGGTGGTGATCATGCTCTGCCTGATGGCGGTGGTCTATATCCGCGCCCGCCGGAACGACTGGCCGGTCGATACCAGGCCCAGCCTTGCGGGCCTCGGCCGCGCCGCGCTGCATGCGGCGGTGCCGATGGTGGTGCCGTTCGTGATCCTCGCCGGCTTCATCCTCGGCATCATCACCGCGACCGAAGCCGGCGCCGTGGTCGCGGGCTACGCCTTCCTCGCGGCCAAACTCTATTACCGCAACGTGTCGTGGCGCGAGATGGGCCGGATCGCCTATGACAGCGCGATCCTCACCGCGGCGGTGGTGTTCCTGCTCGCGGTCGCCTCGGTCTATCAATATCTGATGGGCGTCAGCGGCGTGCCGCAATTGCTGGGCCAGCTGCTGGGGCCGCTGAAGCCGCATCCGTGGCTGTTCCTGATCGGCACCGCGGTCATGAGCTGCCTGTTCGGCATGCTGCTGGAGGGACTGCCCGCCGCGGTGGTGCTGATCCCCGTGGTGTTTCCGATCTCGGAGGCGATGGGGATCGACCCGATCCATTTCAACATCGTGCAAACCGCTGCCGTCGGCATCGGCCTGTTCCTGCCGCCGATGGGGGTCGGGCTGCTGATGGCGCTGCGCTTTGCGAATCTCAGCGTCGGCCAGCACTTTCGCACTTATGTGCCGTACATGCTGGCGCTGTTCGCAGGCCTGCTCCTGATCATCTGCATCCCCGAAATCAGCCTGACGCTGCCGCGGCTGGCGGGGCTGATCCGCTAGCGCGGTCGGCTATTCCATTACTTCATCGGCGCGCCGGGGCATTTCGGCCTGCATCGGCTGGATCGATGGTGCAACGGAAGCGGCCGCGGCGGCGGCTTCATCGAGCCGTGGCAGTTCTGGTTTTTCCGCCGTCCTTGCTGCGGACGTAACCATGCGGCCCGCCCGGTTGCCGAGCGCGATCATCAACGCACAGACGGCATAGAAACCGACGCCCAGCGCGTAGGCCCTGGCGATGCCGAATTCGATCGACAGCGCCATGCCCAGCACCGACGCCAGCATTGAGGTAATCCCGTTGGCGCTCCAGAAGAACGGAAGCAGCCTTTCGTGACGGCGCCAGATGCTCAAGCCGAGCGGGAACATCATGCCCATGCAGAATGCCGGCGGCGCCAGCAGCAGGACCGACAACACGATGCGCATTTCGGTCGCTTCCGATCGCGCCCAGGTGGCGAACAGCGGGGTCAATAGCCCCGCCGCCACCAGCGTCGTCAGCAGCGCCGCAACCCTGGCGATGACCGCGCGAGGTTCGGGCAAACCCGCGCCGACCGTGGTGCTGCCGAGGCCGCTGAAGACCAGAATCGTAAACAGCACCACGCTCAAGCCATAGACGGGATGGCCGAGGAAGACCATCAGCCGCTGCATCTGCGATATCTCGATCAGCATGAAGCCCATGCCGATCGCGCAGAAATAGGCGACCGGCGGCGTCAGCACCGACAGCGGCATCCGCCGCGCGAGGCGGATAAAGGGAGCCACGATGTAGTACAGGCAGGCGCCAAGCGCGGCCACGATCAGCATCAACGTCATGCTGATCGCGGCGTTGTTGTGCGTGAGGGTGAACAGCGGCCTGGTCACGAAATCGGCGAAGTGGGCCGTATAGAAGAAGAACGGATTGTCGTCGGTCGAGGGGCTGATGTTTTGCGGTAACGATGCGAAATAGGCCGCATCGGCCTTGCCGGACATCAAGGTCGAAGTAATGGCGTCGAAGCTTACGTCCGGACCCATCAGTGTCTTGAAGCCGCGGGCCAGAAGCCTTTCGCGCGCCCCCTGCCATTGCGCTGCCGTGAAGGCGTCGGGACGGGTGATCACCGTGACAATGTGGTCGACGTTCAGCGCGATCACATGATTTGCCAGCTCGGCCGTGGGCACGCCCGCGCGCTGCAGCGCGCTGGCCGCGATCGCGACCAGGCGATAGAATTCGCCGCGGTGGCTGTCGCCGTCATACCAGCGCGAGACCGACAATAGTCCGCCGGGCTTCAGCGCCCGGTAGAAGTCGCCCCAGGCTTCCACGGTATAGAGCCGGTTTTCCGTCAGCGTCAGTCCGCCGGCCGCGGTCGCCGCCCAGGTATCGATCAGCGAGATCTGGACCAGGTCGTATCGCTCGGAGGCGTGGTTGATGTAGCTGCGGGCTTCGGCGTTGACCAGGGACACGCCGGGCGCGCGATCGAGATGGCCCGAGAAATCGGCGAATTTGTCGGTGAGTACGTCGAAGATCGCAGGGTTGATCTCGATGCCGTGGATCCGTTTGGCGCCGAACAGCAGCGCGGAAAGAATATCGCGGCCGCCGCCGACGCCGACCACGGCGACATCGGCCGGCGGCTGCACCAGATAGGCGGCGTTGATGACGTCGTCCTTCAGGTATGACAGCTTGCCGAGATCGCCGTCGTGCCGGGTGATGACGGTGGCCGCGTCGGCGTCGATATCGAGGCGGTCCTGCTCGATTTTCGTCTCGGACTTGCGGGCAAACCCCCAACCGAACGGCGGGGTCTCGCCAAGCGCCGTCACCCGAACGCGCGAGTAGGTATTCCAGCGTTCGAACAGCGTTCCGGTCTGCGGCGCCCCCTTGGCCCAGAACACGCCGAGATGCGTTTTTCCGGAAAGGTCCAGCCCGGCATGCACGACCGCCGCGGCGGAAAGCGTCAGCGCCACAGCGGCGCTCAGGCGCAGGCTTGAGATGTCGCCGCTGCCTCTCGCAACCAGCCAGCCCGCGCCGGCGGCAAGCGCTCCGATCCCGAGCGTGGCGCTCACGGGATCGACCGCGAGCAGGACGAAGATCACCCCGAGGCATCCGGTCGCGGCGCCTGCGAGGTCGGCCGCGTAGAGCCATCCGCCGCCATAGGGCAGTCGGGTCAGCAACAGCGTGATGCAGACGCCGCTTTCGGTGAAAGGCCGCACGAAGGCAATCGTGACGATCGCCAGCGCCACCAGCACCTGACTTTCGGGGATCACCAGCGGCACGCACAGGAAGGCGATCATGGCGCCGACGCCGGTGATCGCGAACCAGGCTGCGTGGCGCGCGAACTCCATACCCACGCGCTCGGGCGCGTAGCGCTCCGGCTTGCCGTAAACCTCCATCGCCCCGCGCGTCAGCCCGAGCATGGCCAGCGAAATCGCGGCAAAGGCGAAATGATAATACAGCATCACGCTGAAGAAGCGGGTGATCAGGATCTGGTAGGATAACGTGGCGGCAGCCAGCACGAAAATTGCCAGATAATGGCGGCCCAGAATTCGGGGGGATGCTTGCAAGATACGATCCTCGAGGAAACCGTCACCGGCGCGCTGTCACCTCTACGCTGCTTTCCGTAATGTTTGCTTAATGATTCACCCCGATAGCCCGGTAATTGCGACGCCGGCTTTATCCAATGGAACGCTCGTTGCGGCGCTACACCCTGACCATCCGCTTGCCGCGGTTCTCGCCGGCGAGCAAGCCGATCAGCGCCTTCGGCGTGTTCTCAAGGCCGTTGATGACGTCCTCCTGGACCTTCAATTTGCCGGCGGCGACCCACGACTGCAGGTCATTCAGCGCCTCGTCGCGCTGGTCCATGAAATCCATCACGATAAAGCCTTGCATGATAAGGCGCTTCACCACGATCAGGCCGGGCACGCCGCGCGGGCCGTGCGCCGACGGCACGCCGTCATATTGCGAGATCGCGCCGCAGCAGGCGATGCGGCCGCGGTTGTTCATCTGCGCCAGGCACGCCTCGAGGATGTCGCCGCCGACATTGTCGAAATAGACGTCGATGCCTTTTGGCGCCGCGGCGCGCAGCGCCTTGAACACCGCGCCGTCCTTGTAGTCGGCAGCGGCATCGAAGCCGAGTTCGCTGGTCAGCCAGTGGCACTTGTCCTTGCCGCCGGCGATGCCGACCACGCGGCAGCCCTTGATCTTTGCAATCTGGCCGACGATCGAGCCGACCGAACCGGCCGCGGCCGAGACCACCACGGTCTCGCCGGCCTTCGGCTTGCCGACGTCGAGCAGCCCGAAATAGGCGGTTAGTCCCGCGATGCCGTAAACGCTGAGCAGATGGGTCATCGGCTCGACCTTCGGCATTTTGGTCAGATGCTTCGCGGGCACCGCGGCATATTCCTGCCAGCCGGTATCGCCGAACACGAGGTCGCCGGGCGCAAGTCCCGGCGCCTTCGACGACACCACTTCGGCGATGCCGCCGCCGGCCATCACCGTGTTGGCCTCGACGGCTGCGCGGTAGGTCGCGCCGTGCATCCATGCCCGGTTGGCGGCATCCAGCGAGATATAGCGCACCCGCAGCAAGACCTCGCCGTCCTTCGGTTCGGGGATCGGCGCCTCCGACATTTTGAAATGCTCCGGCCCGAGCTTTCCGGCCGGCTTTTCCACCAGCAAGATTTGGCGATTGACTCTGTCAGTCATGGCAAAGTTTCCCCTCCGTGGCGCTTCTCGATGCAGCCGGCGCGCAGGAAATGCGCAATCGACCATTGTGCGTTGCGCATAACGCTAGTCGGCGCCCGTCCATTCCACAACGGGAACATTGTGGCAAACGCCCCGAGCTTTGAAGCGTGTTGCGTCGGCCCCGAAATCTGCCAAACTGAAGAGCGTCGGAACTTACGGGGGTAAGAAAATGTCCAACAGGTTTACGCAATACATTCTGATCGCGATGGCGCTCGGCATCGTGATGGGGGCGCTGATATTCAACTATCTCCCCGATATCCGGGCTGATATCGCGGCCGACGTAAACCTGCTCGCGATGCTGTTTTTGCGCCTGATCAAGATGATCATCGCGCCACTGGTGTTCGCGACCCTGGTCGGCGGCATCGCCCATATGGGAACCGGCGCCAAATTGGGCCGAATCTTCGCAAAGACCATGGGCTGGTTCGTCAGCGCCTCCTTTGTCTCGCTCTTGCTCGGCCTCGTCATGGTCAACCTGCTGCAGCCGGGCGCCAATTTCCCGGGCACGCTGCCGGACAAGACCCAGTCGACCGGCTTGCCGGTGTCGGCGTTCTCGATCGAAAAATTTCTCACCCATCTGATTCCGACCTCGA
>DATNMT010000389.1:0-7409 GCA_035602495.1 Bradyrhizobium sp. | reverse complement strand
CGCGATGGTCGACTGACGGCCGGCATCGAACACCTTGCCGAAGACGAGATCGTAGACCGGCGCCCAGCGCTCATAAGCTTTCGCGACCCCCGCGCGGTCGATGTCTGCCGCCATGCCCCCGCCCTGAATGTTCTAGCCGCGCATCGCCTCGACCAGCGGTCGCGCGTTTCCGGCCGCCGCGCCCTTCGCGGTCGCGCTCTGGATGAAGCCGCCGCCGAGCACGCGGGCCTGGCCCGAGGGCGCGTCGTAGAACACGCAGGCCTGGCCCGGGGAAACGCCCTCTTCGCCGGCAACCAGCTCGACTTCATATCCGCCATCGGTGGCGCGCAGCCACGCCGGCTGCGGCGCGCGGGTCGAGCGCACGCGGACGAAAATCTCCAGCCCCTCGCCGACCGCGCGATCGAGCGCGCCGTCGCCGATCCAGTTGATGTCGCGCAGCGCGATGCGATCCATCCGCAACGCCTCGCGCGGGCCGACCACGACGCGCTGGTTCGCCGCATCGAGCCGCACCACATAGAGCGGCGCGCTGGAGGCGATCCCCAGTCCGCGGCGCTGGCCGACGGTGAAATGCACGATGCCCTGATGGGCGCCGATGACGCGGCCGTCGAGATCGACGATATCGCCGGGCAGAATTGCGTTCGGCCGCAACCGGCCGATGATGTCGGTATAGCGCCCGGTCGGCACGAAGCAGATATCCTGGCTGTCCTGCTTGTCGGCGACCTCGAGCCCGAGGCGCCGCGCCAGCTCGCGCACCTGCGGCTTGCTCATGTCGCCGAGCGGGAAGCGCAGATAGTCGAGCTGCTCGCGCGTGGTCGCGAACAGGAAATAGCTCTGGTCGCGATCGGCGTCGGCGGCGCAAGTGAGCGCGCGCGAGCCGTCGGCGAGACGGCGCGAGGCGACGTAATGGCCGGTGGCGAGCGCGGCGGCCCCGAGCTCGCGCGCGGTGGCGAGCAGGTCGCGGAACTTGATCGAGCGGTTGCACTCGATGCACGGCACCGGCGTCTCGCCCAGCGCATAGCTGTCGGCGAAATTGTCGATCACCGATTCGCGAAAGCGGTTCTCGTAGTCGAGCACGTAATGCGGGATGCCGATCCGCTCGGCCACATTGCGGGCGTCGTGGACGTCCTGCCCGGCGCAGCAGGCGCCCTTGCGATGGGTAGCGGCGCCATGATCGTAAAGCTGCAGCGTGATGCCGACGACGTCGTAGCCTTCCGACTTCAACAGCGCAGCCGTGGTCGAGGAATCGACGCCGCCCGACATGGCGACGACGACCCTTGTGTCCTGCGGACGGCCCTTGAGATCGAGACTGTTGAGCATGGTTCCGGTCAGAGTAGCGATCGCGGCGGCGGCCACCACCTGGAGCGATCGGGAAAGCCGCGGTTCCGTCGGAGCGAGCCTCCCCAATCGGAAACGGCTGAAAAGCCGCTCTTTAATATAGGCCGTATTCGCCGCAGGCAATCACGCTCCCCGCTTTTGCGGGCGGCGAACGGCAAATCTTGCCGCCGGGCAGAAAGGGGCCCGCCAAGGCGCCTCGGTTGTTTGCCGTGGCCGCTCGCAACATATTGAAATATATGAATATTTTTTATGGCGACGGATGGCCCGGTCCTTGCTGATCTGTGGTCCAGTCTCATTGCAAGAGGTCGGTCCCCGGTGTTCAGCGTGACGTCAGAGCTAGCTGCCAGCGTGTCTTTTCAGGCCGCGCCGCCGAAACCTGCCCGCAACGACCCCGCGCAGCCTAACGACAGTTTCGGGGCGCTGGTCGACTCGAACACGGCGGCGGCCGACACGGCGAGCGCGCCCGCGACCGCGCAGCAGCAGCCGCAGCCCGCCGCGCCACGCCGCGCCGACGATGCGGCGCCAGGCGCCGACAACACGCCATCGCGCGATACGACATCCGGCAACCAGACCGCCCAAAACGCCCCGAACGGCAGCAATGCCAGCACCAGTCAGCCAGCCGACGCCAATGCTGCCGCTAACCCGGCCCCGGTCCAGCCGCCGCCTGCGAAATCAGGCGGCACGAAAGCCGACGCCGGGAAATCGGACACCAAAACATCTTCCGACAAGACCTCCGCATCGGATTCCTCAACCGCCCCCGCCGCCTCGACGCAACCGAGCGTACCGACCGCTGCCGCGGCAGCCGTGGTCGCTGTCGCGATCCCCGTCCCGGTCGCGCCGGTCAATGTTGCCACGGCACCGCCGGTGTCCGGCAACGCCACGGCGCCGCTGGCGATCGCGGCCGCCGGCATTGCCGCGAGCGCTCCGGCAACCGCCGCGTCGCCTGCGTCCGCCGCGCAGACCAAGATCGACGCTTCGCTGGTTGCAGTCGATACGCCAGCGACGTCCGCAAACACCGCAACCGCCACCATTGCTACTGCTGCCGCCGCAGCGACCGTGAAGATCGCCGTTCAAACGGCGGGCCAGACGGTCACAGCACCCGTCAAGCAGGCTGCCACGCCGAGCGTTGCCACCGTTGCCACCGCGGCCACCGGCGCGGCACTGACCGCGGCGGTCGGCGCGACCGCGCCCGTTGCGCCGAAATCCTCAGCCCTCAAGGCTCCGGTCGCAGCAGCAGCGAAAACCGCCGCAGCCGCCCCGGATGCCAATTCGAGCGCATCGGATCCAGCCGCAACCGCCACATCCACCACCCCCGCGCCAACCGCCGTCGCGTCACAGCCGGCCGCGACCAAACAGGACGCCGGCAACGGTCTTATCGACGCGGCGAAAGCGGATGCCGCCGCCGGCGCCTTGCCGCAGGCCGGCGCGCTGCCGGCGCATGATCATTCGCCGGCCACTGCCGCCGCGCTAACGCTGGCCGATTCACCGGACATCGGCACTCCGGCGACGGGCGCGGTGCAGCCGCAGCTCCCCGCCGCCGCGACGACCGCAGCACCCGTGGGCGCCCTGAGCGTCACGGCGGCGACCGGCGCGCCGGTGCCGCTGAGCGGGCTGGCGCTGGAGATCGCCGCCTCCGCCAGTAGCGGCAAGAGCCGATTCGAGATCCGGCTCGATCCGGCAGACCTCGGCCGCATCGACGTTCGCATCGACGTCGATCGCAACGGCCAAGTGACGTCGCATTTGACGGTCGAGAAGCCGGAAACGCTGTCGATGCTGCAACAGGACGCACCCCAGCTGCAGCGCGCGCTGGACGATGCCGGCTTGAAGACCGGCGATGGCGGCCTGCAATTCAGCCTGCGCGACCAGTCATCTTCCGGACAGAACAGCGGCAACCAGACCGCTGGCAACGCGCAGCGGCTGGTCATCAGCGACGACACCACGATCCCCGCGGCGGTCGCGGGGCAATCCTACGGCCGCATGCTCGGATCGAGCAGCGGCGTCGACATCAGGGTCTGAGGAGACGGACATGGCAACAACTTCAGGCGTGGCTCCCTCGGTCGTTTCGGGCACGACGCAGCAACCAGCCTCATCTTCATCCTCGGCGTCGCTGGGTGGGACCACCGGCGCCACGCTGGCCGGAAACTTTCAGACGTTCCTGACGCTCTTGACCACGCAGTTGCAGAACCAGAATCCGCTCGATCCGCTGGACACCAACCAGTTCACTTCGCAGCTGGTGCAATTCGCGTCCGTCGAGCAGCAACTCAAGACCAACGATCAGCTGACCACGCTGGTTTCGCTGCAGCAGACCGCGCAATCGACGCAGGCGCTGACCTTCGTCGGCAAGACCGCCGTGGTCGACGGCTCGACCGCGGCGCTCAGCAACAGCTCCGCGACCTGGGATCTGAGCGTTCCGACCAATTCCAACGTCAACGTCTCGATCACCAGCTCGACCGGGCAAACCGTCTTCACCGGCAGTTATCAGGTCAATGCCGGCAACAACCAGCCGTTCACCTGGGACGGCAAGGGCAATGACGGCACCCAGTGGCCGGATGGCCAGTACAAGCTGACCGCCACGGCCGCCGACAGCGCCGGCAATTCGGTGGCCGTCAGCACCCAGATCCAGGGCGTGGTCAATTCGGTCGACCTCACCCAGTCGCCGCCGCTGTTGTCGATCAACGGCCAGACCTACACGGTCAGCCAGATCAAGAGCATCACGGGCTGATCGGCAACGCCACCGGCGCCCGGGCGCCGCACAAATTAGCAATTCATTTACGGCGTTGCGCGGCCTGGCGTCTCCCGACGCCGGGCCGACAGGCCGTTTGAGGCATTTCCAAGGAGATTCGTATTGCAGCCTTGGGCTTAGGCAAATTTTAAGTCGCGGGGCGTAGGTTGTGACACGTGAGTTCAGTGGTTGAGAGTTTGTGAGTACGCCATGACAGAACCCCATCGCCCGAGGGTAAAATACGTCATCGGGCCTGACGGCAGTCCGCTAACGATTGCGGATCTGCCCGCGCCCGGGACCAAACGGTGGGTAATTCGCCGTAAGGCCGAAGTCGTTGCCGCGGTCCGCGGCGGCCTGCTCTCCCTCGAGGAGGCTTGCAGCCGCTACACGCTGACGGTCGACGAATTCCTCTCCTGGCAGTTTTCCATCGACCAACATGGCCTTGCCGGACTGCGCACCACCCGCATCCAGCAATATCGCCAGTAAGCGCCCTCCAGATCGACTGCATTTGACGATAATCGGCTTCGCCTCGCGAAGCCGATTTTTTTCATGTTGAACATTCGCCCCGGCCCTTAACCTTCGTTAACCATATCGAAACCATCCCATAGGCAATAATTGCCCACTCGGCTCTTGGAGCCGAATCTGAGGGGCGGCTGGTTTTGCAGAGTCTTGTAAGCTTCCTGAGGGGCCTGGGCGCTTCCCGGCTGATGGCGATGGTCGCGGTGACGGCCGCGCTGATCGGCTTCTTCGCGTTCGTCATCATGCGCGTCACCACGCCGCAGATGACCACGCTGTTTACCGACCTCACTTTCGAGGACTCCTCCGCCATCATCAAGGACCTGGACCGCCAGGCCATTCCCTACGAGCTGCGCAACGATGGCGCCGTGATCATGGTGCCGAAGGACAAGGTGACCCGGCTGCGCATGAAACTCGCCGAAGGCGGCCTGCCCAAGGGCGGCGGCGTCGGCTACGAGATCTTCGACAAGTCGGATGCGCTCGGCACCACCAGCTTCGTCCAGAACATCAACCATTTGCGCGCGCTGGAGGGCGAACTGGCCCGCACCATCCGCGCCATCGACCGCGTCCAGGCCGCCCGGGTGCATCTGGTGCTGCCCGAGCGGCCGCTGTTTTCGCGGGAAACCCCGGAACCCTCGGCCTCGATCGTGGTGCGCGTGCGCGGCACGCTGGAACCCCAGCAGATCAGGGCGATCCGCCATCTGGTTGCCTCCGCCGTCAGCGGCTTGAAGCCGCAGCGGGTGTCGATCGTCGATGAGGCCGGTCGTTTGCTCGCCGACGGCGCCGGCACCGGCAACGATGCCGACAACGCCGTGGCGGACGAGCGCCGGGCCAGCTTCGAGAAGCAGATGCGCAGCCAGGTCGAGGCGATCGTATCCTCGGTGGTCGGCACCGGCCGCGCCCGCGTCGAGCTGTCGGCCGATTTCGACTACAACAAGGTCACCCAGACCTCGGACAAATTCGATCCCGAAGGAAGGGTGCTGCGCTCGAGCCAGACTCGCGAGGAATCCTCGGCGACCGCGGAGAACAACGGTCAGGTCACCGTCAATAACGAACTGCCGGGCAACCAGAACAAGGACAACGCGCAGACCGCGCGCGACCAGAGCAAGAAAACCGAAGAGACCAACAATTACGAGATTTCCCGCACCACCAAGACCGAGGTGACCGAGGCCGGACGGGTCAACCGCCTGTCGGTCGCGGTGCTTGTCGACGGCAGCTATTCCAAGAACGAAAAAGGCGATCTGGTCTATCAGGAGCGCGGCAAGGAGCAGCTCGACCGCATCGCGGCGCTGGTGCGCTCGGCGATCGGCTTCGACCAGAAGCGCGGCGATCAGGTCGAGGTCGTGAACCTCAAATTCGCCGAAGCCCCGGCCACCGTCCCGCTGGCGGAGCCGACCGGCCTGTTGGCCATGCTGCAGTTCACCAAGGACGACGTGATGTACGTCATCGAGCTCGGCGTCATGATGCTGCTCAGCCTCGTGGTGCTGTTCATGGTGATCCGCCCGCTGGTCAAGCGCATCCTCGCCTCAGAGGAGGTCGCTTCCTTGATCGGCGACGGAACGATGCCGGCCCTGACGGACGGCAGCGCCCAGGGCGGCGGCCCCGGCCAGAGTCTCATTCCCGGCACCAACGCCACCGCGGCCTTGATCGACGTCGCCCAGGTGCAGGGCCAGGTCCACGCCCAGTCGGTCCACCGCGTCGGTGAGCTGGCCGAACGCAATCCGAATGAAACCGCTTCCATTGTTCGTCAATGGCTCAGCGAAACGCCCGCGTGATCTGACATGGCCGTACCGCAAACCACCAACGCCAACGACATCACCAGCGTGATTTCCTCGCTGGCCTCCCGCCAGGGCAATCGGCCGAAGGCGCCGGCATTGCCCGGCCCGAAGCGCGCCGCAATCCTGATGCTGGCGCTCGGCGAACAATATGGCGGCAAGGTCTGGTCGCTGCTCGACGACGACGAAGTGCGCGAGCTTTCGATCCACATGTCGACGCTCGGCACCGTCGAGGCTGAGGTCGTGGAAGACATGCTGCTCGAATTCGTCTCCCGGATGTCGGCATCGGGCGCCTTGATGGGAACCTTCGACGCCACCGAGCGGCTGTTGCAGCAATACCTGCCGTCCGAACGCGTCACCGGCATCATGGATGAAATTCGCGGGCCGGCAGGCCGCAACATGTGGGAGAAGCTCTCCAACGTCCAGGAAGAGGTGCTCGCCAACTACCTCAAGAACGAATATCCGCAGACCATCGCCGTGGTGCTGTCGAAGCTGAAGCCGGAGCATGCAGCGCGGGTGCTGGCGATCCTGCCCGAGGACATGGCGCTCGATGTCGTCAACCGGATGCTGAAGATGGAGGCGGTGCAGAAGGAAGTGATCGAGCGCGTCGAACAGACGCTGCGCACCGAATTCATGTCGAACCTGTCGCAGACCAGGCGGCGCGACGCCCACGAGGTGATGGCCGAGATCTTCAACAATTTCGATCGCCAGACCGAAACCCGGTTCATCACCTCGCTGGAGGAGGACAATCGCGAGTCCGCCGAGCGCATCAAGGCCCTGATGTTCACCTTCGATGACCTGATCAAGCTCGACTCCGCCTCGGCGCAAACGCTAATGCGGCACGTCGACAAGGACAAGCTCGGCATCGCCCTGAAGAGCGCCAACGAGGAAGTCCGCGGCTTCTTCCTCGGCAACATGTCGTCGCGCGCCGGCAAGATGCTGCTCGACGACATGGCGGCGATGGGACCGGTGCGGTTGCGCGACGTCGACGAGGCGCAGGCGCTGCTCGTCAATCTCGCCAAGGATCTCGCCGCCAAGGGCGAAATCACGCTGACCAAGAA
>DATNMT010000377.1:0-15996 GCA_035602495.1 Bradyrhizobium sp. | reverse complement strand
GCCGCCGGGCCAATGCGCCAGCGTGCCCGGCTTGTCGGTCCAGCCCCAGACGCCGACGGTAGAGGCGCCGACCATGTCGACGTCGAGGTCGGTGCCGGCTTTCGAGGTCACCCGCATGCGCCTGGTTCCGCGCAGCATCTTCACCGCTGCCCGCACGCGCTTCTCCAGCGCTGCGTCCGGCACCATGCGCTCGAGCGCCTCGGGGTGCTCATTGGAGATCACCAGGATGCGCGCGCCCGCCTTCAGGATCTCCGGCGTCTCCACCGCGTGCATCAACCCTTCGATGGTGCAATCGACCACAAAGCCCGCCTGCTGCAGCGCGCTGACAACCGGCGCCAGCCGCTGGATCGCCTCGCTGGCGCCGGTGGAGCGGACCGGCACGATCTGCTTGTTGCGCGGCGTCGGCACGATGAGGTGAAAGGGCCTTGCGCCCATTCGCAGCAGTGCCAACTCGGCCAAATGCACATTGAGCGCGCGCGACTGCGTCTCCGACAGGATCGCGGCGGTATCGCCGGACTTGACCGCGCAGCGCTCGAAAATCTCGCAGAACGCGTCGATCCATTTCGCTTCGATGCGATCGGCGAACATGCTTCTAGCTCCACTTCAATGGTTGCATCAGACTTCCGGAAACCCGCGCAGCAGATAGGATCGCAAGCCCTGCAACAGGCCGTTGAGGATCAGCCCCAGGAGCGAGATCGTGATCAGCGGCACGAACATGTCGACGGCCTGAAAGGTGCGCGCCGCCGTCACCAGGAGATGGCCGAGGCCGTCGCTCGAGGTGATCATCTCGGCGAGAAACACCACGATGCAGGAGATCACAAGCCCGATGCGGCAGCCGGTGAGGATCGACGGCACTGCCGCCGGCAGCACCACCTTGAACAGGATTTGCCCGCGCGGCGTGCCGGCGGCCATCGCCGACCAGATCAGCTTCTGCTCGACCATCGAGGCGCCGTAATAGGTCGAAAGCAGGATCGGAAACAAGGCATCCGCGGCCACCAGCGTGATCTTGGATTCATGGCCGAAGCCAAGCAGCAGGAGCAACGCCGGATACAGCGCGACCTTGGGCAGAGGCGCCAGCACCCGCACGATCGGGCGTACCACGGCGTTGATGGCGGGGCTCGCCGCCGCGGCAAGTCCGACGGTGACGCCGAGAATGACCGCAATCGAGAACCCAGTGAACAAACGGAACAGCGTAGCAGCGATCTCCTGCTGAAATTCAGAGGTCGCGAGTTGCTGCGCCAGGCGCATGAACACATGGCCGGGCGGCGGCAGCAGCGTCACCGGCGCATAGCCGAAGGAAACAATGGTCTGCCACAATGCGACCGACAGCGCGATCGGCACGATCCCAAGCAGAACATCCGATGTAACGGCGCGCGGGTTCATGCAAAGCTCAATGGGATTTCGAAGCCCGGCTCGGACCATTTGACCAGCCTGCCGCGCAGGTTTTCGAAGGCGGCATCGAGCCCGATGCCCATTGCGCCGATGATGATGATCATCGGGTACACGGTATCGTATTGTCCCATGTCGAGCGCGTTGAACAGGATATTGCCGGCGCCGGATTGCCGCGCGATCATCTCGGAGGTGACCATGGTGATCAGCGCCAGCACAAGACCGGTGCGGCATCCCGTAAGGATTTCCGGCAGCGCCGCCGGCAGCACGATCCGGATCATGCGCTGCGGCGCCCACAGGCCCATCGCCGCGCCCGACCAAAGCATCTTTTCCTCGACCGCCTTGGCGCCCTGAAAGCTGTGATAGATCACGGGCAGGCTGACGCCGAGAAAGATCACCAGCATTTTCGCGATGTCGCCGACCCCGAGCCAGAGCATGATGATCGGCATCAGCGCCGCCTTCGGCACCGGATAGGTAACCATCAAAAGCGGATTGAAGAACGCGGCTACCGCGCGCGAGCGGCCCATCATCAGGCCGAGCGGGATCGACACGATCACCGCCGCTCCGAAGCCGATCGCCATGCGGCGAAGCGATGCGAGGATGTTGATCAGGGATTCCTTGTCACCGAGGATGGAAGGGATCGCGCGGATCGCTTCCCACGCGGTCGGAAAGCTGTCGGTGTTGATGATCAGCGCCGCAGCCTGCCAGGCGCCGAGCAGGCCGAGGCAGGCGAGCCACGGCGCCGCGCGTGCGATGAGGGCGCGCGCCGCAATCATGGCCGCAACTCGTCTTCAACGCTGGTGTCATCGATCATGCGCTCGATATCGACGACATATTTCTGGTAATGCGGATCGAGCAGCAGCTCGGCGCGGCGGCGCGGCCGCGGCAGGTCGATGTCGACGACCTCCTTGATGCGGCCGGGCGAGCGCGTCATCACCACGACCTTGTCGGACAGGAATACGGCCTCGTCGACCGAATGGGTGACGAACAGCACGGTCTTGCGGTCGCGTTCCCAGATATTGAGCAGATCGTTCTGCAGCCGCGTGCGGGTATGCGCATCCAGCGCGCCGAAGGGCTCGTCCATCAACAGCACGGCGGGATGATAGGCCAATGTGCGCGCCAGCGCGACGCGCTGCTTCATGCCGCCGGACAATTCCTTGGGGTAAAAATGCTCAAAGCCCTTGAGGCCGACCATCTCGATCAGGGCGCGGCTTTGCGCCTCCGCGTCCGCCGATTTCACGCCCTGCTGGCGCGGACCGTACATCACATTGCCGAGCACGCTCTTCCAGGGAAACAGAGCGAACTCCTGAAACACCGGCCCGCGATCCGGCCCGGGCCCGGTGATCGCCCTGCCCTTCACTTTCGCCACGCCTCGCGTCGGGTTGACAAAACCGCCGACGATATAGAGCAGCGTCGATTTTCCGCAGCCGGAGGGCCCGAGAATGGAGACAAAGGCGCCATCTCCGATTGTCAGCGAGATCTCCGACAAGGCCAGATGGTCCTGACGCCCGGAGGTACGAAACACCTGCGAGACGCGATCGATCTCGATCATGGCAGCCGCGGGCTTGCGCGCAGCCGCGATTTCCGCATCAATATTCGACCGCGATGGCACTATGTTCATTCCTGCTTTCTTCCCGGCACAGGTCAATCAGGCACCGAAGGTCTTGCAGACCTACTCGGTTAGACCGAGCATAGCGGAAACTTGCAAGGGCTGGCGACGTCGATTTGGCTGCGCTCATCGCCTGAGCACCGCGCGCACCGGCGCGGCGTCAAGGCCGGCGAGTTTCAAGGGCAGCGCAATCAGTTCATAGTCGCCGGGCATGACGCCGGCCAGCACCAGATTCTCGACAATTCGAAGATCGTGGCGCCGGCAAACCATGTGCGACGGGAGAGTTTTCGACGTTTCGGGGTCGATCGAGGGAACGTCAACGCCGATCAGCCGCGTACCGCGAAGCGCCAGGCGCTCAACGGTGTCCGGCGCCAGCGCGCGAAAGCCGGTCGGCCAGGCCAATTCATCGCCCCTGCCCATCAATCGAAAGAGCAGCCGCGGCGGAGCGCCGTCGAGCGCCGAGGCGATCTCCTCATAACCGCAGAGAGGCTCGTTGCCGCGCGCGTCGATGACCCTGGCGGGGCCGATGAAATCGCCGAGATCCAGCATGTCGATGCTGGCGCCCGCGGCATCGTAATGCAGCGGCGCATCGACATGGGCTCCGCAGTGCGTCGACATCGCGATGCCGGCCACGTTGACGGGGCAGTCCGGCCCGATCGCAAAGGTCTGGCTGACGGCGAATGCAGCGTCGCCGGGGAATACGCCCATGCCGACGCGCAGCGAGGGCGAGATGTCGATCAGGGCTCTCACAACTCCGTCCTGACCTGCCAGAGTTCGGGGAACAGCACCACGTCCAGCATCTTCCGCAAATAGAAAACACCCGAGGTGCCGCCAGTGCCCCGCTTGAATCCGATGATCCGCTCGACTGTCGTGACGTGGTTGAAGCGCCAGCGGCGGAAATAGTCCTCGAAATCCACCAGCTTTTCGGCCAGCTCATACAGTTCCCAGTAACGTGTCGGTTCCCGGTACACCGCTGACCAGGCGTTGAGAACGCTGTCGTTCGCAGGGTGAGGAACGGAGACGTCGCGATCGAGGATGGCCTTGTCGATCGAAAGGCCGCGGCGATGGAGGAGCTGGATGGTGAGATCGTAGATGCTCGGCGCAAGCCGAATCGCATCGAGCCGCTCCGCCACGGCTTTGTCCTCCGCGTGAAAATGCGCCATCGCTGCGTTCTTGTTCCCGACCAGAAACTCGATCGCGCGATACTGCCAGGACTGAAAGCCGGACGATTGCCCGAGCAGCGCGCGAAACTCGGTATACTCGCTGGGCGTCATGGTGCGAAGCACGTCCCAGGCCGAGTTGAGCTGCTCGAGGATGCGGGATACCCGCGACAGCGTCTTGAAGGCCGGCTGCAGGTCGTCGGCAGCGATCAACCGGCAGGTCGCGCTCAGTTCGTGGATCGCAAGCTTCATCCAGAGCTCCGAGGTCTGGTGCTGGATGATGAACAGCATCTCGTCATGGGCGGAGGAAAGCGGCTGCTGTGCCTGCAAAATCCTGTCGAGCTGGAGATAGCCTGAATAGGATACTTCCCCGCGCTGACTCATCGCATTCACGCCCTTTGACGAGTCGATGAAATTTCGCGCATGCCATGTCCGGTATGCCGCTGCCGATATTTTAAACTTTAAATGATCGGCTTTTGCTGTCAATCCGGATTTCCGTTATGCTTCGGCGATGTCGTCCGATCTTGATCGCGAGACTCTTCTGATGTCGTCAGCCGCCATGACGTCGCGCGAGGCGTGCGTCGCGCGCGATTCTTTCGATCCGCTGCGCGGTTTCCGCGATCGGTTCATGCTCCCGGAAGGCATCATCTACCTCGACGGCAATTCGCTCGGACCGATGCCGCGGGCCGCAACGGGAATCCTGAATCATACAATCGAACAGGAGTGGGGCCAGGACCTGATCAGGAGCTGGAACAGTGCCGGTTGGTTCGACATGCCGGTCCAACTCGGCAATCGGGTTGGGGCGCTAATGGGAGCGGCGCCGGGCCAGACGGTGGTCTGCGACACCACCTCGATCAATCTCTACAAGGCTATCCACGCCGCGATCGGACTGCGGCCCGATCGCGACGTCATTATTGCCGAGGATGATTCATTCCCGACCGACCTCTATATCGTCGAAGGCGCCATGAAGTCGGCAGGCAGGCCGATGAAGCGGCGTCTGATCGGCGTCGACGGCCCAGCGATCGAGGCCCTGCTCGATCGCAACGTCGCGGTCGTCGTTCTGTCGCACGTCAACTACCGCACCGGCGAGCTGCTCGACATGGCCGCCATCACCAAAACGATTCACGACGCCGGTGCGCTTGTGGTATGGGACCTCTGTCACTCGATCGGCGTGGTCGAGATCGAATTCGACCGTCAGGCGATCGATTTCGCGGTCGGATGCACCTACAAATACCTCAACGGAGGCCCGGGAGCGCCGGCTTTCATTACCGTCGCAAAAACCCATCAGGCCACAGCCCAACACCCGTTGTCGGGCTGGTGGGGTCACGCCGCTCCCTTTGCCTTCGATCGCGACTTCCGGCCCGACGCCGGCATCAAGCGATTTCTCTGCGGCACCCAGCCGATCATTTCCCTGCGGGGCGTGGAGGTGGCGCTCGAGGCCATGGAGGGCGTTGCAGTAGCGGCGCTGAGACAGAAGAGCCTCGCGCTCACGGAGCTGTTCATGGCGCGCGTCAGCACACTGCTGCCGGGTCTCGAGATCGTAACGCCGCGCCAGCCGTCATTGCGCGGCAGCCAGGTCGGGATCGCCTTCGACAGGGGATATGCAGTGGTCCAGGCCATGATCGAACGCGGCGTGATCGGCGATTTCCGCGCGCCCGATCTCATGCGTTTCGGCTTTGCGCCGCTTTATGTGCGCTTCCAGGATGTCTGGGACTCCGCTGAAATCCTCGCGGACTGCATCAACGCCGAGGTCTGGCGCGAGCCTCGCTTTAACCGGCAACTCGGCGTGACCTGAGGCCGGACGAACCCGGCAGCGGGAGCCCTAATCGAACCACGGCCATTCCGCTGCGCCGTCATGAGTGACGGCGCCGCCGGGCGCCTGACCGACCAGGCGGGCATATTTGGCCAGCGCGCCAGCCCGATGCCGCGGCGGCCGCGGCTGCCAGGCCTGCCGCCGTTTGGCGAATTCGCCGTCGTCGATCAGCAGATCCATCCGGCGCGCGCCGGCATCGATCCGGATGCGATCGCCCTCGCGCACCAGCGCCAAAGGGCCGCCGATGAAGGATTCCGGCGATACGTAGCCGATGCACATGCCGCGCGTGGCCCCGGAAAAACGTCCATCGGTGATGAGCGCGACTTTCTCGCCCATGCCTTGCCCATAGATCAGCGCGGTGACGCCGAGCATCTCGCGCATGCCGGGACCGCCCACAGGCCCTTCGTTGCGGATGACGAGCACGTCGCCGGCGGCATATTTGCGGTTGCGCACGGCTTCGACGCAGTGTTCTTCGTCCTCGAACACGCGCGCAGAACCCTCGAACACCAGATTCTTCAGGCCGGCCACCTTGATGACGGCGCCATCGGGGCAAAGATTTCCCTTCAGGACCGCGACGCCGCCGTCCCGCATGATCGGGGCGGCGGTCGGGAAAACGATCTCGCCATCGGGCGCGTTGGCGCCTCCGTATTCTTCCGCGATCGTGCGGCCGGTAATCGTCAGGCAGCTTCCATCGATGTGGCCGCTTTCGACCAGCGCGCGGATGACGACGGCGGCGCCGCCGATGTCGTAGACGTCCTTCGCGGTATATTTCCCGCCCGGGCGCAGATTCCCGATCAAGGGCGTGCGCGCAAAGACCTCGCCGACATCGTCGATCGTAAAGGAAATGCCGGCCTCATTGGCAAGCGCCGGCAGATGCAGCGCAGCGTTGGTCGATCCGCCGGTCGCCGCCACAATGGCCGCGCCGTTCTCCAGCGCCCCGCGCGTGACGATTTCGCGCGGCAACGGTCCGCCTCGCGCCAGCATCTGCATCACCAACCGCCCGGCGCGGCGCGCCACGCGCGCACGCTCGGCATAGACACCAGGGATCATCGAGACGTTGGGCATCGTCAACCCCATCGCCTCGGATACCATGCCCATCGTGTTGGCAGTGAACTGGCCCGCGCAGGCGCCGATGGTCGGCAGGCAGCTGCGCTCGATGCCTTCAAGCGTCGCCTCGTCGATTTCGCCGGTCATGAAGCCGCCGACGGCCTCGTAAGAATCCAGCACCGTGAGGGTCTTTCCCTCGAACCGGCCGGGCAGCGCGCTGCCGCCATAGATGAAGATCGACGGGACGTTGCAGCGGATCATGCCCATCATCACGCCGGGCAGCGTCTTGTCACAGCCGCCGAAACCGATCAGCGCGTCATAGGCCAGCCCATGCACCACGGCCTCGATCGAATCGGCAATCAGCTCGCGCGAGAGCAGCGAGAATTTCATGCCCTCGTGGTTCATGCTGATGCCGTCGGAGACGGAAATGGTGGTGAATTCCCGCGGCGTGCCGCCGGCCTCCGCAATGCCCGCCTTGGCGGCATCGACCTGGAAATCGTGGGTCATGTTGCAGGGAGTCTGTTCGCCCTTCATGCTGACGACCCCGATCATCGGCTTCGCAAGCGCTTCGTCGTCGAGCCCCATCGCGCGCATGAAGGCACGGTGAGGCGCGCGATCAAGGCCATCCGTCGTCACGCGGGATCGCCACTTCCTCATGGGTATGATTTCTCCGCTCGTCCCGGCGAACGCCGCGACGACTGGTTGCGACGTCCCCCGCCTATTGCAGCGGCGCGACGATGGTCGGGTGCTTGAACTGCGCGACATTCATCTTCGGCAGCATTCCCGTTTCGGCGTAGATGTCGAGCATCTTCTGGATCGCCTCGAAATTCGGCGCGGCTCCCGGGTCCCGCCCGAAATCATTGTCCTTGAGCAGGTAGGTGTCCAACACCGGGATCGGCGCCTTCAGCACCTCGGACACGACCTTCAGCGTTTCCTCGCGATTGGCCAGCGCCTTTTTCATGCCGGAGGTGATGTCGCGGACATAGGCCTTGACCAGTTCCGGATTCTTGTCGACGAAGTCGGCGCGGCAGGCTTCCAGAATATGCACGATGTTGGGCATTTCCTCCGACAGCGAGAACAGCTTGCGGGTGCCGCCCTTGGCCTCGGCGCGCGCGGCGAAGGGCTGGTTCATGTTAACCGCATCGACGCGGCCCTGGCGCAGCGCGTCCTCGGAGACGGCAAATCCGACCTCGACCAGCTTGATGTCTTTCGCCGGATCGACGCCGTTCTTCTTCAGGAGCATCGCGAATGGACCGTAGGTGCCGCCGCCGATGACGGAGATGCCGATGGTCTTGCCCTTGAGATCGGCGATCTTCTTGATCGGGGAGTCGTCCATCACGGCCCAATAGACCGAGAATCCGCCGGGCTTCTCGTAGACGTGTTGCGCCACGATGTAGGCCTTGAGATTTCCGCCGACCACGCCGTTCGCCAGCGACAGCGGCGCCTGGGTCGCACAGTCGAGCGCGCCCGCGGCCAGCGCCTGGGTCATCGGCGCGGTGCCCTGGAATTGCGTCCACTCGACATTGTAGGTCTTGCCGAGATTGGGAAATTCCGCGGGCCGGCGCATCATCCAGTATTTCGATTCCTCGGCCGGGATGGTCCAGCCGACGCGGATCGTCTGCTGCGCGTAACATGCACTCGCGCTCGCCAGAACGGCAGCCACGGCGCCCGCCGCCAAAATCGATTTCGAAGGTATCCGTAACATGCCCACTCCATTATTTTTCGATGCCGACCGGCGCCAGCGCAAAACGGCTTGCGCTAAACCTTTCATGGTTCAAACATTGAGGCAAGCCGCCCAAGCGTGCGGTAATTGCCCGGCAAGGTGACGATGTGTGGTAAGGCGGCCTGCCGGGGGCATTATTGACGGCGGCAGAGAAGGGAAAGGCGAAAATGGCGGGGGTTGGCGGCGGGGATGGGAAAAACGCGGAGAAACTCGGCTATCTGGGACTGGGGATGATGGGATTTCCGATGACTCAGCGCCTGATCAACGCCGGTCACGACGTCACGGTCTGGAACCGGTCGTCGGGCAAAGCGGCACCCCTGGTCGAGGCTGGCGGGAAACCAGCGGCCCGTCCAGGCGAGGTAGCCAATGCCGCCAGCATCCTGTTCATGTGCCTCACCGATGCCGCGGCCGTCGAAGAAGTGGTATTCGGACCGGACGGCCTTGCCACGGCGGCCGGCTCCGGAAAGCTCGTCGTCGATTTCTCGTCGATCCACCCCGATGCGACGCGCGCCATCGCCGCACGGCTGAGATTGGCCAACGGTATGGGTTGGATCGATGCCCCGGTCTCCGGTGGCACACCGGGCGCCGAACAAGGCACGCTTGCCGTGATGGCCGGCGGCGAGGCGAGCGATATCGAACGGGTTCGTCCCTACGTTCTGGCGATGGCGCGGCGGCTCACGCATATGGGCCCGACCGGCGCGGGCCAGACCACAAAGCTTTGCAATCAGGTAATCGTCGGCTGCGCCATGGCGGTGCTGGCGGAGGCAACGCGGCTTGCGGTGAACGCCGGGATCGATGCCACGCGGCTGCCGGAGGCGCTGGCCGGCGGCTTTGCCGATTCGATCCCCCTGCAATTGTTCGTGCCGCGCATGGCGCAGGGCATTCATTCGCCCCCCTTCGGTCATATCTCGACGATGCTGAAAGACCTGGATACGGTGATCGATGTCGCTCATGGCAGCTCCAGCCCGGTGCCGATGGCGGGCCTTGCCGCGCAATTGTTCAGGCTGGCCAAAGCCGCGCGCGGCGCCGATGCCGACGCGCTGGAAATCTACAAACTGTCCGAAAACCAGGTTGGTTGAGGCCGATCGAGCCGGCAAAACGGAATTTCATCGGCTAGCGATTTCGGGTAGGGTTGTCGACCCACAAGGACCTGCTCCGATGTACCACCCTGCCGGCGCCAAGACATCGCCCAAATTTCCGATCCCTGCGCAAATGAAAGCCTGGGTGCTGGGCGACTCTGACGAACTGTTGCTGCGCGACAAACCGACGCCGGTTCCGGGCCGTGCGGAAGTTCTGGTCCGCATCGATGCCGTCGCGATCTGCGCAACCGATCTCGAGATCATCCACGGCGGCTCGCCGGCCAGCATTGGCGGCGGCCTGCCCTTCAACAAGAATTTCACGCCGGGCCATGAATATATGGGCACGGTTGCAGCGCTTGGGCCCGACGTCGACGAGTTCGAAATCGGTGAGCGCGTCAGCGTGGAAATTCACGCCGGCTGCGGCCAGTGCAAGCGATGCCGTCAGGGCATGTACACCTCATGCCTCAACTACGGCAAACCCGAAAAAGGCCACCGCGCCAACGGCTTTACCACCGACGGCGGTTTCGCCGAATACGCGGTCAACCACATCAATACGCTGGCGCGGGTGCCCGACACGATGAGCGACGCGGAAGCAACCCTCGTCGTCACCGCCGGGACCTCGATGTACGGGTTGACCGAACTGGGCGGGCTGGTAGCCGGAGAAAGCGTGGTCGTGATCGGCCCCGGCCCGATTGGGCTGCTGGCGGTTGCGGTCGCAAAGGCGCTTGGCGCAAGCCCGGTCATCCTGACCGGAACGCGCAACAAGCGGCTGGCGATCGGCAGGGAGTTGGGGGCCGACCGCGTCATCAACATCGCCGAGGAGAACGCGGTCGATGTCGTCAAATCGCTCACCGGCGGGATCGGTGCGGATTATGTGGTCGAGTGCGCCGGTACGGAGGCGACCGTCAATCAGGCCATCCACATGGCCAATCGCGGCGGAAAAATCTGCCTGGCGGCATTCCCGCACGATCCGGTCACGACGGATCTCGCGCACCTCGTGAAGAACAACATTTACGTCTACGGCATCCGCGGCGAAGGCCGCAGCGCG
Organism: Bradyrhizobium sp.; assembly: GCA_035602495.1. Lineage (GTDB taxonomy): Bacteria > Pseudomonadota > Alphaproteobacteria > Rhizobiales > Xanthobacteraceae > Bradyrhizobium. Next base: position 5,128 of record DATNMT010000377.1, on the reverse strand, counting down.
ACACGACGCGCGATGGCGCTGATGGCGGAAAAACGGTTCGACGCCACGAAGATCCACACCCATACCTTCGCACTCGCCGATCTGCCTACCGCGCTGCGATACGCCCGAGACCGGATCGAAGACGCCATCAAGGTGGTCGTCACCACCCGGCGGGCGAACGCGGTCGCCAGCGCGGCGGCCGAGTAGAAACGAAAAAAAGCCCGTCCGCAGATTGCGGACGGGCTTGTCGGAGATTGCGCCGCTGAGAACGGCTTCAGGCCGACCGCCGGTACACCTGAAATAATCTCAAGCCGAAGGCCGGCGAGCTTATTTCAGCGACGTGTTGATCGACAAGCTCATTCAATAGTGAGGGTCGTACATCTGCGACTGAACGTACGACATCAGGTCATTGGGACGTGGCGCCGTCGCGAGCCCACGCTGGTAGGCGACCTCGGCAACCGCGACGGCGATATGAGCCGAGACCTCGCGGATCCGGGGTAGTGCCGGATAGAGGCTGCCCTGTTCGATGTCATCTTCGTTGACGAGATAAGCCAGCGTGTGGGCGGCGGCCATGAACATCTCGTCGGTCACCAGCTTTGATCCGCACGCGGTCGCACCAAGACCGACGCCGGGGAAGATATAGGAATTATTCCCTTGGCGTGGCACGAACGTCTTGCCGTCGAGTTTCACGGGATCGTAGGGGCTGCCGCAGGCGAACAGCCCGCGGCCGCCAGTATGAAGGTAGGCTTCCGCGGCGCAACATTCAGCCTTCGACGTTGGATTGGAGAGCGCAAACACGATCGGCCGGTCGTTGATCCGCGCCATGGCCTGCAGCACGTCGGGCGTGAAGGCGCCGCCGACCGCGGCTACGCCTATGATCGCGGTGGGCTTGAGCGTCTCGATCGCGGACAGGAAGTCACTGATCGGGGCATGATCATGGGCGTAGCGAAGTTTGTGCTCGGTAAGGCCAGGGCGGTTTTTCACCACCAGGCCGCGCGAGTCCACGAGCCAGTTGCGCCGCAGCGCCTCGGCCTCGGATGCACCCTGCGCCATCATGGCCGAGACGATGAGGTCGGCGATTCCGGTCGCGGCTTCGCCGGCGCCAAGGAAGAGCACCCTCTGGTCGGCAAGCTTGCCACCGCTCACCCGTAATGCCGAGAACAGGCCGGCCAGCGCCACGGCGGCGGTTCCCTGGATGTCGTCGTTGAAGACGCAGATCCTGTCGCGGTATTTGTGCAGCAGCCGGAACGCCGAGTGATTGGCGAAATCCTCGAACTGGATCAGCACGCCCGGGAAGGCCTCGCGCGCCGCGGTGATGAATTCGTCAACAAACTCGTCGTAAGCCGCACCGCTCAGCCGCTTCTGGCGCATGCCGATATAGTAGGGATCGTTCAGCAGATCTTCGTTGTTGGTGCCGACGTCCAGCATCACCGGCAGGCAGTGTTCCGGATGGATGCCGGCGCAGGCCGAATAAAGCGAGAGCTTGCCGACCGGAATCCCCATGCCGTGGGCGCCGAGGTCGCCGAGGCCGAGGATGCGCTCGCCGTCGGTGACGACGATCAGCTTCGCCGGATAAGGCCAGTTGCCGAGCAGTTCGGCGATGCGACCGCGATCATTGGCGCCGATGAACATGCCGCGCGGCCGCTGGAAGATGAGGCCGAACCGCTGGCAGGCAAGGCCCACGGTGGGAGTGTAAATGAGCGGCTGGATTTCATCGATGTTGTCACAGACGACGCGGAAGAACAGCGCCTCATTGCGATCGTGCAGCGAGTTGAGCGCAATGTATTTTTCGAGATCATTCGGCAGGCTGCGCAGATTGACCAGCACCCGCTCGACCTGCTCCTGCATCGAAAGCACGTGCGCTGGCAGGAAGCCGCGCAATCCCAGCGCGTCGCGCTCCGCCTCCGTGAAAGCAGTCCCCTTGTTAAGCAGCGGATCGCGCAAAAGCGCAATGCCGCGCGGAGTATCGGAAGGCCGTGAGCTGGGCCTTGCCCGGGCTGGCACGCTCATTCTATTCCTCCCAAAGCCGGTTCGTTATTAAGCCCAGCGTTTCGCCGATTAAGCAGAAAGCGTTGATTGAGATCAAGACCGGAGCGGCGATTTTATGGCGCTTCGGCGCGTTAACGATTCGGTGACCGCGCTGCAACACTGCATCACACCGTGCAATAACCCTCCCTGGTCTCATTGTCGGCCTAAAGCTCGCTCGCGGCAACGTGATAAACCACCGCGCCCCGATCCAGCACATAGGCACGGTCGGCGATATCGAGCGTCAGTTCCACATTCTGCTCCACCAGCAGAAGCATTGTGCCCTGCATCTTCATGGCGCGAAACAGTGCGAACATTTCGTCGACCAAGACCGGCATGATGCCTTCCGAGCTGGGCATTCATGCGACGCCGCCGAGATAGAGCCGCTTGACGATGTCGTAGTCTTTTAACTCGTCGACCGAACCGGCCGCGACGACGATCTCGCCATGGACGATGATGTAACCGCGACTGGCGATGCGGACCGCCTGATTGAAGTTTTGCTCCGCCATCAGCACCGTCAAGCCGAAACGCTGGTTGAGCTCGCCGATCTTGGTGATGGTCTGCGATACCAGCAGCGGCGACAGGCCCACTGAAGGCTCATCGATCAATAGCAGGCGGGGCGATGACATCAGCGCGCGGGCGATGGCGAGCATCTGTTGCTGCCCGCCTGACATGGTACCGGCGAGCTGGTTTTGCCGCCCCTTGAGGTCCGGGAAAGTATCGAAGGCGAGCGCAAGGTTGCGCTTGATGTCGCGGCGGGCGATCTTGCGGAAGGCCCCGAGCATCAGATTTTCCAGTACGGTCAGCCTGGGAAACAACCGCCGTCCCTCGGGAACCATTGCCACGCCGAGATCGACGATGGCCTCGGGCGACAGCCTGGTCAGATCGTGCGGCTTTCCGTCGATCGTCAGGGATATGCTTCCGCGTCCCGGTCGAACCAGGCCGGCAACGCACTTCATCAGCGTGCTCTTGCCATTGCCGTTGGTGCCGAGCAACGCGACGGTCTCGCCAGCCTCGACATGGAGCGAGACGCCGCGCAGCGCCTTCACGGCGCCGTAACCCGCATCGAGCTCCTTGATCGCGAGGCTAAGTGCCAAGGTAGGCCTCCTGCACCCGCTGGTTGGCCATGACCTCGGCCGGCGCGCCGAGCGCGATGATCTTGCCGGCGTCGAGGCACATCACGCGCTGCGAAAATCGCATCACCGCCTGCATGATGTGCTCGATCATGATGATGGTGATGCCCTGGCCAGCGAGGTCGATCAAGAGATCAAGCACCTCATCGACTTCCGAACTGGAAAGGCCGGCCATGGCCTCGTCGGAAATCAGCAGCTTCGGGTGCGTCGCCATCGCGCGGGCGAGTTCCATCTTGCGCAATTCCACCTGGCTCAGCCCTGTGGTCGGCAAGTCCGCCTTGGACGCGAGGCCGGTCCGCGTCAGGATCGACATCACGGTGTCGCGCCTGTGCGCGGCCGCGACGTAGTCGTCGCCGACGGCCGCAAAATCAAGCGCCACCATCAGGTTTTCGGCGACCGTCATGCTTTTGAACGGCCTCGGGATCTGGAAGCTGCGCGCGATGCCGCGGCGGGTGCGCTGGTGAGCCGGCAATCGCGTGATGTCCTCGCCACGGAACACCACGGTGCCGACCTCGGCCTGCAGCGCGCCGGAGATGCAGTTGATCAGGGTGGACTTGCCCGAGCCGTTCGGACCGATCAGGCCGAAGCGCTCTCCCGGGTGAATATCGACGCTGACATTGTCGAGGGCGACGAAGCCGCCGAAGCGCTTGGTAACAGCGTCGATCCGCAGCAGAGCCGGCTCGGGTCTGGGGGACATCATGCTTCGCCCCCCGCACCCTTACGGCGAACCCTGCGGATCAGGCCAATGATGCCCTCGGGTGCGGCCACCACGAACAGCACCAGCATGATGCCGAGCACCAGTACGTTCACCTCCGATGAAATGGTGACAGCCAGCAATTGCTGCGTCGAGCCCAACAGGATGGCGCCGAAAACCGGGCCTGCCCAATGCGCGGTGCCGCCGATCAGCGACATCGCGAGCACCGAGACGGAGTAATTGAGATTGAAGGCGGATGACGGGTCCGCGTACTGAAGGTACATGGCGGCGGGTGCGCCGGCCGCGCACATCAGCGCGCCGGAGATGACACAGGCCAGCACCTTCAGCCGCAGGGTCGGCACGCCGGTGCATTCGGCGGCAACTTCGTCATCCTTGAGCGCCTGCAGGCCGCGACCAATCCATGAGTTTTGAATGTAGCGGGCTATCGCAACCGCAAGCACCACCATGCACGCCTGAACAAAGAACAGCATCTGCACATAGCTGTGGAATGGCGCCATCACCGGCGGCCGCTGCAATTGAATGCCGGCCGCGCCGCCGACAAAACGCCAATTCGTCACCGACGTCTCGATCACAATCGTCATCGCAATCGTCGCGATCGAGAAGAAGATGCCCTGCATGCGCAAGGTCAACAGGCCCACCGCCAGGCCGAGGACGGCGCCGACCAGTGCTGCGGCGGCAATCTGCACGCCAAGCGGGGCGCCCATCACCTTGAACAGGAATACGGCGGTGTAGACGCCAACGCCGAAAAAGGCGCTGGTGCCGAAATTGACGTAACCGGCATAGCCGCCGAGGATGCTCCATGCCACCGCGAGCACGACGAACTGCAGGACCCCGTAGGCGGCAAAGAAAGGATATTCGTTGCGGATCAGCTGCGTCATCAGCAGGACGGCGAGGAGAAAGACGGCGGCCCCGATCCAGAAAGCGATGCTGTTACGGTTCATGATCGCCTGCCGAACAGGCCCTGCGGTCGGACCGCGAGAATGCCGAGCAGCATCGCGAACGAAATGGCCGGCGCCCAGGAGGCGCCGAACAAGGTCAGCACGATGGTTTCGACGACGCCGAGGATGATGGCCGCGATCAGTGTGCCGGTCATGCTGCCGAGCCCGGCCATGACCACGACGCAGAAGGTCCGCCCGATATAGGCGCGGTCGAGGGTCGGTTCGACGGGCGCGACGATAATAAGCAGGGCGCCGGCGATTCCGAGCACGGCCGTGGCAATGCCGAACGCCCATTGCTTGATCTGCACCGGGTTGGCGCCCATCAGCCGCAGCGCCTC
>DATNMT010000036.1:0-2376 GCA_035602495.1 Bradyrhizobium sp. | reverse complement strand
GTCGCGCCGCAAATTCCTTATCCGCATGCTGATGGCGATCGGGTTGTGGATCGTCCTGACTGTGGTCGGCTTGGCCATCGGCATTGCCGGCTATGCGGCTTTCGAGGGCATGTCCTTCGTCGATGCCTATGTGAACGCGGCGATGATCCTGTCCGGCATGGGTCCCCTGGGCGAGTTGAAGACCACGGCCGGCAAAATCTTCGCCGGCTCCTACGCAATCCTGTCCGGTCTGATCATCGTCATCGCCACCGGTTTCGTGCTGGCGCCGATTTTCCATCGCATCCTGCATTCCTTCCACGTGGAGACGACGAAGGATTGAATTGGCGAAGCTTACTGCGGCTCAATCCCTGCGGCCTTGATCACCTTACCCCATTTCTCGGTTTCGGCGGCAATGAACCCGCGGAATTCTTCCGGCGTGTCCCATTGCGCGACGATGCCCATGGTGTTGAAGCGCGTAGCGGTCTCCGGCTTCTTGAGATCGGCGACCAGCGCCGCGTTGAGCGCGTCGACGATCGGCTTCGGCGTGCCGGCGCGGGCGAAAAATCCCTGCCAGCTTTGTCCGGAATAGCCCGGCACGGTCTCGGCCAGCGCCGGGACGTCCGGCATATCGGGATCGCGCTTGGCCGCGAGCACCGCGATGAGCTTCAGCTTGCCGGCCTGGATCAATGGCAGCGCCGGCGTGAGGTCGGAGAATTCCATCGACACATTGCCGCTCGCCACATCGGTCAATCCCGGCAGCGTCCCCTTGTAGGGAATGTGGCGGAGATTGACGCCGGTCATGATCTTGAATTCCTCGGCGAAGATCTGATGCGGCGTGCCGTTGCCGGACGACGCATAGGTCAGCGCATCGGGCTGCGCCTTGGCGAGCTTGATCAGATCCGCCACCGAATTGACCCCCAGCGACGGCGACACCACCAGGCAGAATTTGGTCAGGCCGACGAGGACGACCGGCGTGAAATCCTTGGCCAGATCGTAGGACACCGATTTCATCACGAACGGCAGCAGCGTGATCACCGACGGCGCGTGCAAGAGCGTATAGCCGTCGGGATCGGCCTTGGCGGCAAAGGTGATGCCGATCTCGCCGCCGGCGCCGGGCTTGTTCTCGACGACGAAGCTGCCGTGCAGCGCGCGCCCGAGCACGTCGGCTTCATAGCGGCCCAGAATGTCGTTCGATGCGCCCGGCGGGAACGGCACCACGATCGTCACCGGGCGGTTGGGATAGTCTTCGGCGCCGACGGCGTGCAGCACCGGCAGCGCGAAAAGCGCACAAGCGACAAAAGCGGCGCGTGCAAGAGTTCCTTTGGTCATTCTCATCCTTGGCTCCCGGGCGATAGCGCGACTATACCAATTTTCCGTCATCCTGAGGTGCACGCCAAAGACGTGCCTCGAAGGATGCACGGCCCGGGCCGGCACCTTTCGAGGCTCGCTGCGCTCGCACCTCAGAGCCTGGCCGAAAAAGGGGTGGGTGATTTCAGCCCTTTGTGATTCCGTCGGATTTGCAAAGATTCGATGGAGGCCACAATGGTTTGGACCCAAATCACCCGCGCTCAATATCGGCGCGATCACCTTGTCTATGCAAGCGACACGACAGATGCAGAGTGGCTTTTGCTCTCGTTTTTCTTGCCGGCGCGCTGTCGCGTCGGGCGGCCGCGGGAAGTTGCTCTGCGAGCGGTGATGAACGCCATTCTCTACATTTTGGCGACCGGCTGCCAATGGCGTGCGCTGCCGAAGAATTTTCCGCCGCGCTCGACGGTTCAGTACTACTTCTACATCTGGCGCGACCAACGTCTTTGGCGTCGGATCAATCTGGCGCTGGTCAGGCGGGCTCGGCAGGCGATGGGACGCGACAGTGTTCCCTCGGCTGGTGTCATCGACAGTCAGAGCGCCAAGACCACGGAAAGCGGCGGCCTGCGCGGGTTTGATGCCGCCAAGCGGATCAGAGGGCGCAAGCGCCATATGGTGACCGATACGCAAGGCCTGCTGCTCGCCCTGCTGGTCCATACTGCAAACATCCAGGACAATCACGGCGCGGTGCCGCTGCTTGCTTCGTTGCGGCAAACCTTCCCCAAGCTGCGGCACATCTTTGCCGACCGCGTCTACCGCGGTGAGCAGCTGCGCAACGCGATCGCCACGTTTGGCAGATGGACGATTGACATCGTGACGCGATCCGAAAAGGTCGGCACATTCAAGCCCGAACCTAAACGCTGGGTCATCGAACGCACCTTCGCATGGTTCGGACGCAATCGCCGCCTCGCCAAGGACTTCGAGCGAACTATCGTCAGTGCCGAAGCCTGGTTCCTTATCGCCAGCGTCCGCATGCTCTCCCGTCGCCTCGCAAGGGCCTGAAAATGCGGATAACATTTTGAGTCAGACTCT
>DATNMT010000340.1:0-13404 GCA_035602495.1 Bradyrhizobium sp. | reverse complement strand
CCGAGCCGCTCGGACAGCCATTGCGCCATCAGCCGCGCCGAGATGTCGGGCGCGCCGCCGGCGGCGAAACCGACAAAAATGCGTACCGGCCGGCTCGGATAGGTTTCTGCAAAAGCGATCCGCGCGACGGCCGGCAGGCCGATGGCGATCGCACCTAGCCGCAAGAACTGGCGGCGCCGAAGCTTCATCGCAGCCCTCCGCAACAATGACGGTCGCCACAATTCGCACGACCCAATCGGCCGCCGCATCAATGGTCGTTACGGGCAGGAATTGGGGTCGGCGTCCGGGATAGCTTAGCGCCTTCGGGAGCCGGCCGACAGAGTGCAAACGACTTTTACTCGGACCGTGGCGGCGGCCCCGCGAACGGAATCAGCAGAAGTCCGAGCAGCGCCACGCCGGCCAGCAGAGCCCAGGCTTCGTTGGTTGAGAGCGCAAACGCCGCCCGCTCGACCATGGGGCGAAGGTAAGCTTCGACGGTGGCGTCCGACACATCCGGGGGCCGGTGCAGGAACAGTTTCAGATCGAGCCCGATCGCCTGCGCCGCCGTGATGTCGCCCGCGATCAGCCGGTCGCGCAGCGCTTCGGCGTGTCCGCCGGTGCGGCCGTAGAGCAGGGTGTCGATCAACGCGATGCCGATGGCGCCGCCGAGGTTTCGCATCAGGTTGAACAGCCCGCTGGCGTCGGGCACCTGTTTTGGGGCCAGCGCGCGCAGCGCCAGCCGCGTCGGCGGCAGCAGGCAGAACATGATCGCGATGCCGCGCAGAACCTGCGGCCAGAACATCTCGTCAAAATCGGCAACCCGGCTCTGGAACGCACTGCAACCCAATCCAAGCGCGAACAGGCCGAACCCCGCTGCCGACAGGTAACGGACGTCGAGCCTGCTTTCCAGCGTTCCGGCAATCGGCGCGGCGGCAAGTTGCGCGACGCCGGTGACGAGCATGACGGTCCCGATCTCGAAGGCGTCATGATGCCGGACGTAGGCGAGGAATACCGGCATCAGATAGACCGAGCCGAACAATCCAACCCCGAGGCAGAAACTCAATGCGCAGCCGATTGCAAACGAGCGCGTCCTCAATGTCGCCAGATCGACGACTGGATGCGCGGCCTTCAGTGTCCTCGACGCGAACACCGCTGCCGCGCTGGCGCTCAGCAAGAACAGGCTGGAACAGAACGGAGAAAGCCAGCCATCCTGAGGGGCCTGCTTCAGGCCGATCTCCAGGCTCGCCAGCGAGACGGCCATCAGCGCGAGAGAAATTCCGTCAAGGGTCTTCAGGTTGGAAAGGCGAAGGCGCCCGCGGGGCAGCAGGAACGGCGTGGCGATCGCTGCAATCAGGCCGGGGGCGACGTTGATCAGGAACAACCATGGCCACGACCAGGTCTCGGTGATCCAGCCGCCAACCACAGGTCCGACCGTGGGCGCCAGCACGGCCACGATGCCGGCCATCGTGGTGGCGATCGGGTACAAGCGGATCGGAAACAGCAGGAACACTCCGGAAAAAACCGCCGGGATCAGCGTGCCCCCGGCGAAGCCTTGAATCACACGGAAGCTGACGAGCGTCAGAAAACTTCCGCTCAGCGCGCAGCCGATGGAGGCAGCGGTAAACAGACTGATCGCGATGACGAACAGCCAGCGCAGCGTCAGCACGCGCGTCAACCACCCGGTCAGCGGAATGGCGATCACCTCGGCGATCAGATACGCCGTCTGGATCCAGCTCATCGCGTCTCGGGATATCGCCAGCGCGTCCTGGATCGCGGGCAGCGACGTCGCGACCACCTGAATGTCGAGGATCGCCATGAACATGCCGAGGCACATCAGGATGAAGCCCAGCCATGTACCGGCGCGGGCCTTGGCGGAAGCCGGAATCCTGATGCTCATGCTACGTCACGCGCCATTGCTTAGCGGCAGGCGGCCAGCGCGCGGTCTTCGGCACGTATGCGGACCGTCAGGATCGCGGCGTTGAGGATGGTGAAGACGGCGGCCAGCACGGGCAGGCCGAGCACCAGCGGCAACACGGCGATCTCGCCGGCGACGACGGCATAATTGGGATGCGGCAGCCATCGATACGGTCCCGCCGACACCAGCGGCTGCCCCGGCACGATGATGATCCGCGTGGTCCAGCGCGAACCGAGCGTCCGCATCACCCAAAAACGAACGCCCTGCAGCAGGAGGTAAAGAGACAATGCGACAATGCTCACGGGTTGATTGTGTCCGAATATCCATAGCGATATCAGCCATGCGGTATGCACCGCAACGATCAATGGGTAATGCCGGGGAGCCGCCTCGACCGCGCCGCAGGACTTTAGCTTGCGGGTGTTATGGCTGGAAATGAACAGTTCCCCGGCACGCTGCAGCGTGACGATAGCAAGGATAAAATCGGATGATGTCACGCGGCGTGCCGGAGCGCAACGCAGCTTGCGGTGAAGCCGGGCCCGAGTGCCGTCAACAGCGCGCGCGCCGGCAGTCCCCTGGCGCGGACCTGTTCGAGCACGAACAGGACGGTGGGCGACGACATATTGCCGTAATCGGCGATCACCTGGCGCTCGCAGTCCAGCGTCCCCTGATCGAGCGCAAGCGCGGTCTCCAGCGCGTTGACGACCTTGGCGCCGCCGGGATGGCAGATGAAGCGGTCGATATCGGCGATCGTCAGCTGCATGGCGGCAAGGATCTGCACCACGGCCGGGTTGAGATGCGCCGTGACGAAATCGGGGATGGTGCGACGGAAGATCACGCCGAACCCTTCGGGATCGACGCTCCAGCCCATCACGCCGAGCGTATCCGGCCAAAGATGTTCGCCGGCATGCTCGATTCGGGTCGCGCCGCCGTCGCCCGCGCGCAATATCACCGCGGCAGCGCCGTCGCCGAACAGGCTGATGGCGACGATGTTGGCCTTGGTGAGTTCGTCGTGACGAAGCGCCAGCGAGCACAGCTCGATGGTCACCAGCAGCACGTTGGTGCCCGGTCGCGCCTGAGCAAGCCGCGAGGCAATCGACAATCCCGAGGCGCCGCCGGCGCAGCCAAGACCGAACACCGGCACACGCGCGACGTCGGACCGGAAACCCATCTTTCGGGCCACGCGCGCATCCAGGCTTGGCGTTGCGATGCCGGTGGAGCAGACGGTGACGACGGTGTCGATATCGTTGCCGGTAAGGTGCGCGTTTGCCAGCGCCTTGCCGGCGACATCGACGAAAAGCGCCTCGGCGCCTTCGAGAAACGCCTCGGTGCGCTCCGGCCAGCCGCGCGGTTGCAGATACCAGTCGAACGGTTTGACGGCATGGCGCTTGATGATGCCGGTATTGGAAAAAATGCTCGAGAACCGTTCGAATTCGGGAAAGCGGGCGCCGAATCCATCCCACGCGGCGGCCAGAACATCCTTCTGCAAGAATACATGTGGGGGAACAGATGTCGCCAGGGAGACCAGGGCAGCCGTGGGCATCGCGAGGACTCTCCTGCCGCTTGCGCCGAGGACTCGCATGCCGCTTGCGCTATGGTAGGAACAGCGACGCGCGCGGTTTATTTCGGGCGCAGCGGAGATTCTTTTGGTCGAGTGGGTCACTAAAATGTGAGACACGGCGCGACCGAAATGCCGCCTTCGCATCAGCGCCATCGCCGCCACCGACGAATGTCTTGATCGGGCGCTTGTTGCTGGAAAAAAAGAAGGGCCCCGTGGGGCCCTCCTTCGCAAGAGCTGCATCCGCCCTGCAACAGGAATAACGCTATTTGCCGCGGCCGGTGCCGGCGTCGCGGGAGTCCTGGAAGGACGGGTTGGGCACGACCCCCTTGATGGTGTGGGTCCCGGTCGCGGAGCCGGTCGTCGTGCCCGGCTTCATGTTGGGGCCGGTGCCTACCTTTCCCGCGGTGCCGTCGCTCGACCCGCTGGCGGCCGGCTGCATTTGGGCCGACGCGATCGCCGTTGCTCCGAACAGTGCGGCGACCACGAGGGCTGAGAGTGCAAGCTTGCATCGCATGGCAATCTCCTCCTTGGCTTGTGATGCGCGGGTGAAAACCTGCGACCTGGATTTGGAGCGCGCAAGCGTTTTTTGCGCAACTCCGCCGAATGCGGAGTTGCGCGTTGGCATGCCGGCCCTTCGACGCGAAATACGTACTATTTGCTGCCGTTATTCTTGTCAGCCTTATTGCCCTTGTGCGAGGCGGAATTCATTCCAGTGGTCGTGCCGGATTTCGCCTTGCTCGATTTCATTTTGCTGGATTTCATTTTCGATCCGGTGGCGTCCGGTCCGACATTGCCCTCGCTCGACGCGCCAGCAGCCGGCTGCTGCGTCTGCGCCGGCGCGATCGTCGTGGCGCCGAACAGCGCGGCGATCACGAGGGCCGAGAGTGCAAGTTTGGTACGCATGAGAATGTCTCCTGCTTCTGGTTGAAGATGAGAGAAACCTGCGGGGCGGAGCCGGGTTCCGGCCTGGAAGCCGGTTTTTGAACGGCATCTGGCGAGATGCCGGAACCCGACCGCTGCCGGTCGAGTTGATCGGCATCGACTGTTGCGATCAGGCCGAAAACCGCTCAGGCGAAAATCGAGGTCCCGCGATGCCAAAAACAAACGATCTGGAAGGTGTACAGGATCAAGGCGGCAAGCATGGCGGCCAGAAGGGCATGCCGAAGCCCGAGCCCAAGCCCCCGCATGGTCCCGATCAGGGCATCGTGCGCGATGAGATGGGACAGGAGCAGCCGCGCGACAAAGCGCGCGCCCAGCAAGTCCACACCACCGATGCCAACAGACGATGAAGCGTTGCCGGGCATTCCCACCGCGAGAGGTGATCACTGCGCGGTGCAGCGGGCTTGAGCTCTTGCCGACGCGCATCGATTGTCCCGGCGAAATGACATCCTCTGCGCTCGCACGCGACCCGACCGCGCATTCGCGATATTGACAGAACCGGTGGGGTGACGCGGCCGTTCCCAGCCGCAATTCCTAGTGGGATTGCGGCAATCCGGCGCCGGAGCCGATAATGGTCCGATGGGAGGCCGCCGCCGACAACGGATTTTTGGCGATCGCGTCAGGGGCGCGAGGATCAGCGCGCAGCATGCGCGCGAGCAGGCCCGAAGAGCGATCCGCGAGGCGGACGCTGCCGAATGCCTGTTGTGGTCGGAACAAATGGAGGGTTTCGGCGGACCGGCGCAGCCCTCGCCCACCATCGCGCAATGCCTCAATGGCGGATATGGCTGGCTGGAGGTGATGTGCCACCGCTGCGAGACCCGCGCCAGCCTGCCGCTCGAGACCATCCGCCGGCCGCGCGAGACGCCGATCTGGAAGCTGGAAGCGGCGCTGAAATGCCGCTCCTGCGCCACGCCGCGCTACGCGCCGCCGGTGCACCTGATCAGGCTGACCAGGGAGCAGAAGATTGCGCCCTATCCCTGGGTCCATCCCGACGACGATCGATGAGGGCCGTTCAAACAGGCCGATAAATCCCGATACCGACCGGGAATATTACCGCACAGACGCCGTTCCCGAAGTGTGGTAACTCTCGATCCATATTGGAGGATGGCGTCATGATTGAACCGAAACTGGAAGTCCCGGCCGAATTGCGCGATTTGGCCGAAAAGACCATCGATCAGGCGGAAAAAGCGTTCGGGATGTTCTTCGATGCGGCCAACAAGTCGATCGCGTCAATTCCGACCCCGGGAACGGAGATGTCCAAGCAGGCGCTATCGCTCACCGAGCAGAATATCAAAGCCGCGTTCGAGCATGCCCGAAAACTGGTTCACGCCACCGATCTCCAGGAAGCCATGCGCATCCAGTCGGAGTTCTTGAAGAGCCAGTTCACCAATGCCGGGGAGCATATGCGCCAGATTACCGGCAGCGTCATGTCCGCCGGGAAGGATGCGACCAAGAGCAAATTCTGATCGGCGCGGGCGCCGAGCCCGCCCAGGAATACGTCGGGGATGAATAGTTCGTTGCCCACAATATAGTCTTGCGTGGACTTGCACCGTGGACTTCAATTGTGGCGCAGGTCCTTGACGGGCCACCGAGTGACGCCACTCGCCGTCCGTCGACTTTTCTGCTGATCCCTGTCGGCTTAACCGGCAGGGATTTGCATTTTGGGGCGGCTGCCTTTTTGCCGATTTTGCGGAGCGAACCGAGATCGGCGGCGGGATCGGCCGCCACGTTTCGGCCCGAGCGTTGATACCCGTCCGGACGCACCGAAAGATCGGTTTACCATCTGCTCACACTCGCGCCGCGGCGGCCGGTTGCATTGACCTGCCTCAAGCCCGCTCGCTTATCCGCGCGCCGCCGCAATTCAGCGGGCCGGGAACCGGTCCGACGGAACCTTTGCCGCCGCGCCGAGTTGTCGCGCCATGGTGAGCAAATGGAGAATTGAAATGAAATTAGGTTTGGCTGTTATCGCAACCGCTGCGTTGGTTGGAATCGCGCTGCCGGCGTCCGCGGAAGAAGTTGGTATCGGCGTCGGCCCGCGCGGGGTGACCGTCGGCGAAGGCCACCGCGACCGTGATCGGGATCGGGACCGTGACGTCGTTCGCGACCGCGACAATCACCGCGACCGCGACGCGGTTATCATCAAGAAGGGCGATCACGACCGCGATGTCGACCATGACCGCCGCAAGGTCATCATCGATCGCGACTGATCTTCGCAAACCACGATCCAAAGACGACAGGGCCGCCTTCGGGCGGCCTTGTCATGTCGGGAAAATCTGGCCGAGTTTCGGACGGACTCGGCGCGGTTCAAGGCATCGCCGCAAAAATGATGCGCGTGGGCCAGCTGACCGGGATCTAGCAGTCGATGCCGTTTCTCTTGCCGACGGTGCAGTAATCGCGAACGGTTTTGCGGATGATTTTGGTCAGGCCATCGGTGAAATCATCGTCGTCCAGTAACTTGCTGGCGCCGGCTGCTCCGCGCGCGGTCGCTGGAGTTGAAATTTGCGCCGCCAGAATCGCCAGATTCAAGAGTGTCGTCGCCAGGGCGACAACCAAGACCACCATTGCCAACTTCCCGGACATCGCCCCCTCCACAACAATCTAGGCCGCCACCCCTGTAACCCGATCCGGGCGCGTGAGCCGGAATCGTTCGTTCGATGCTAGCAGATGGGCGTCCGCCTGGGTGAACAAGTCAAAGGCCCAGCAGCCATAATCCGTCGCTTAAGGAAGCGGCGCTCCGGCGTTGTTGATAATCAGATTATTGGTGTCGACCGGTGCCAGTTCGCTGGCGCTGCCGTTGCCCAAAAACTCGTCGAGCGTCGCCTGAATTCTCTCTTTTGCGGAATCCGGGCCGCGGTCGCTCATCCAGGTGTGCTGAAATTGTGTGGGGACGATATCGATCCCGCCCGCCTTCGCCTGCTGCGGGGTCGGCAGAACGCCGGGATCGGTCTTGAAGTTCGGATCCTTCGAGCGGAATGACAGGATCTTCAGCTTGTTGTTGAGCACGAAGGGGACCCGCAGATTATCCAGCGTGACAACTTTCGTCACCAGCTCCGGATGATGCTTGGCGAAATACATCGCGGTGTCGCCGCCGTTCGAATGTCCGACCAGCGTCAGGTGATCGTAGTCGGCGTTCGGCCGCCGTTTTTTCAGTTCTCCGACCACAAAGAGAATATTGGCTTCGCCCTTCTCATAGACGCCCTCCCTGCCGACATAGGGCAGGCCGATCTTGGTCATCAGGGGAGGGTCGCTCGGAAGATCCTGCTGGATGCTGCCGACCAGATATCCCCTGGCCGCGAAGACGTTGGCCAGAAACGAATACTCCGTGTTCTTGACCGTGTTGCCGTTGCTGATGATGGCGACCGGAAGCTTCCAGTACCCGCCATCCGCCTTCAACTCATAGTCCCGGCGCACGGCAACGTCGACCGCGACCGGCCGCTGCCGTGCGGCATCGAACAGATTCAGCGTCTCGTGCCGGATGCCCCATTGGCTGACGGCAAAATACACCGCACCGATCAGGGCACAGACGCACGCCAGAACCGCGATACCCCGCCTCATCGTTTCCTTCCCGATCACTTTTGATTCAACAGATGGTGTACATACGCGCCAACTATGAGGCTGGCCCCGCCGGGCCAGCATTAAATTTAGGAAATCTTGTTGCCTTGCAACAAACCCGGATGCGGGGTCGGCGAGGTCCTTCCGCGATCCGGCGTATTCGCCTGATGGCGACGGAAGCCGTTCGATCTCGCCGCCGGTCTAGCGCCTATTTTGCGACCCGGCGCGGGCAAGAGCCCGCGCAAAGTAGTCCCTCGCCACTGTGTCCAGCGCGGCCGAGATCAATTCCTCGGATTCCAGCGTGCGGCCCCGGCTCTCCGCCTCGAGCCGCTCGGCCTCCTGAAGATAATCGATGGCGAGCTCGCGCAGGCGGTGTAACTCGACGTCGTCGGGAACCGGATAAATCGTCGCCAACAGATGTCGGGCGCGTGCGCGAGCGCGGTCACTTCTCATGCCTGCCATGAGCGCCTCCTTGGTCTTCGGAATTACCTGAGAAAGTGCCGCGTGGGTCGTTGGCCGAACACCGGTCAGCGTCGTGATGGTCGCACCCGTCACTGCCTGAGCCGAGCTTCTGCCTAAACTAAGCATCTCGGCTATGTCCGGTTCCTGACAAAGCAAAAGTTTTTTCGGAATTTGGATGTTCGGGCAGCGAAGGCGACGATCCCGCTCGCTATTAGCCATGCGACATTTTGTGCCCTCCGCAGCGCCATTTTCGCAACAGTTAGGCAAAATCGGGCGGCGTTGCCCCAATGGCACAGCCCATGGTGGAGCTCTGGGGTAAGGTTCGGCCCCTAGGGGACCGGATTCTGTTTCGGCTGGAGGATATGATGCGAAGTGCGAAATTGATTGTGGGTGCTGCCGTCATTACCACGCTTGCCGGCATCTCCGCGGCGTCGGCTGCGGACCTGGCTCCCATGTACAGCAAGGCGCCGCCGCCTCCGGTTGCGATCGTCTATGACTGGACCGGGTTCTACATCGGCGGCAACGCCGGTTATAGCTGGGGCCGCGCCAGGACCGACGGCAGCCTGGCGGGAACGCAGAATGTCAGCGTGTTCCGCACCGCTGGCCCAAACCTGGTTAGTTCCGTGACCACGGCGCTGGGCACATTGCCGTTGTCGGGACGTGCCAATGTAAACGGCTTCGTCGGTGGCGGCCAGGCTGGCTACAACTGGCAACGCGGGACTTGGCTATTCGGTTTGGAAGGCGACATTCAGGGCAGCGACGAGCGCGGCAGCAGCGATGTTTGTTTCACCGTCGGTTGTCCGCCCGGCTCGACCTTCCTGACGGCAAACTACAAGCTCGACTGGTTTGGCACCGCGCGCGGCCGCGTCGGCTTCCTTCCGACCGACCGTGTCCTGCTCTACGCGACCGGCGGTCTGGCTTACGGACACCTGTCGGCCACCGCACCGCTGATCCCGCTGAGCTGGGGCACGACCAACGCCGGCTGGACCGTCGGCGTCGGCGCCGAAGCCGCGATCGACCAGCACTGGTCGGTCAAGGTCGAATATCTCTACATGGACCTCGGAAACGTTGGCAGCGGCTCCGCAGGAGCTACGACTGTCGTGAACCAGCTGAACACGCCGACTCCGGGCTTCAATACGGTCACCACCACGACGTTGACCGGCGCATTCAATACCAAGTTCACCGACAACATTCTGCGCGTCGGCGTCAACTACCGGTTCGGTGGCCCGGTCGTCGCGAAGTACTGACTTCTCCCGGCACTGGAAAGACTTGAAAGCCCCGGCATGGTCCGGGGCTTTTTTATGCGCGTCCGCGAATCGCGGACCGCCGATCTGAATGGGCTTGTCTCTAGAGGCGATTGTCCTGGCGCGTGGAAGGCTGCGTCTTCTGATCGGCCTTCTCGGCGTCGCGCTTGTTGGCTTCGTGATGGCCGATGACGCAGCCGGCAACCGCGCCGACCTTACCATGCCCCGCCATATGGCCCGCGAGGCCGCCAACGATGGCGCCCTTGATACATCCCTTGGCTTCGACAGTAGCGGGGGCGAGCGCCAGGCCAAGAATTGCGGCAGCAAAAATCGGCGTCTTCATGTCGGTGCTCCCAAAACATTCGCTGCATCAATCCTGACGGCGGCGAATGGTTCCCGCAGATTCCCGTATGTTTTCAAACCTGGGAAATGAAAACGCGCCGGCAAAATTGCTTCGAGCGCGGTGCGTCATTCAGCGTTCGCGCCGTCGTCAACCCGATGTCAACGGATTGTCATGGGTAACGCATTAGGTTGGCTGGGCACTATTGTATTTACCGTCTTCGTCACCTTTGCATCCATCGACAAACAGGGAGATCGCCATGCGTCAAGAGCGCATTTTCGGCGCCGCAAGTGCATTGCTACTCGGCACCGCGTTGCTGGCCGGAGGATCCACGACCGCGCAAGCGGCGTGCGGATTGCAGTCCGCCGGCAACAAGATCAAGCATGTCGTGCACATCCAGTTCGACAACGTGCACCTGCGGCGCGACAATCCCAATGTGCCATCCGACCTCGAGCAGATGCCCAACCTGCTCAATTTCATGCAGAACAACGGCACCGTGAGCGGCAATCATCACACGCCGCTGATTTCGCACACCGCGACCGACATCCTGACCGTGCTGACGGGCGCCTATGGCGACCGCATGGGCGTTCCGGTGGCGAACAGCTATGGCTTTTTCCGCAATGACGGCTCGGTCGGCTTCTCCAGCTCATTTCTGTACTGGACCGCGCTCAGCGCTGACGGCAAGCCGGAATTGATCAACGAGAACGGCAAGACATTTCCGGCGCCGTGGGTGCCGTTCACCCGGGCCGGCTGCGACGTCGGCGCCTTCTCGATCGCCAACATGGAATTCGAGAGCCTGCCGGCCGACGTGCGCACCGTATTCGGAACCGGCTCGCCGGAGGACGTCGCGGTCTCGGCAGGCCTCAATCTGTCGCGCACGCCCGCGAACGCGCCCGCACGCCAGGCGCCGAACACGGATTACCTCGGCATCGCGGTGCATTGCGCGCAGAACAGCCCGCTTTGCAACAACAGCCATGCCCGTACCGATGCGCTGCCGGACGAGCCGGGCGGCGGCTATAGCGGCTTCAGCGCGCTGTACGGCAACGTCAACGTCGCACCGGTGATTTGCGCGGCGGCACCCACCGGCTGCGACGGCAGCGGTCACGTCACGGACACCGATGGCACCGTCATCGCCGACGCCTATGGCCGTCCCGGCTTCCCCAACATTTTCAGCCCGCTGGCCAAGCAGTCGCTCGGCTATGCCGCGACCATGCTCGAAGCCGGCGTGCCGATCGTTTACGTCTATCTGGCGGACGGGCACGACCGCAATCCGGTGCCGCTCGATCCGACCACGAACCTGCCCGGCCCAAGCCACGCCTTCGGCGCCGGCGAAGCGGAATACGTCGCCCAGCTCAAGGCCTATGATGTCGCTTTCGGCAAATTCTTCGCGCGGCTTGCCGCCGACGGCATCGACAAGACCAACACCCTGTTCATCGTCACCGCGGACGAAAACGATCATTTCGTCGGCGGCGCGCCGAGCCCGGCCAATTGCGACGGCATCCACGTGCCCTGCACCTACGCGCAGATCGGCGAGATCGACGCCTTCCTCGACCGGCTGCTGCTGACCCAGCGTAACAACACGACGCCGTTCGACATCCACTTCGACGACGCCCCGACCTTCTACATCCACACCAATCCGGGGCCGACCAACGCGCTGACGCGCGCCATGGAGAAGGACGTCGACGCGTTGCGGGTGACGAACCCGATTACCGGCAAGCTCGACAAGCTCAACGTCCTGCTGGCGGACCGGGCGGAAATGGGTGTCCTGCACATGATCACGGCAAACCCGCTGCGTTCGCCGAGCTTCACCATGTTCGGCGATCCCGATTACTTCAATCAGACGTCGAGTTCATTCAGCGGCCAGGGCAAGGATTGCTCGCAAGCACCCGCCTGCGTCGCCGAGGGGCCCGGCTTTGCCTGGAACCACGGCGACTTCCAAACGCAGATCACGCGCACCTGGGTGGGCATGGTGGGACCCGGCGTGATTCGCTCCGGCCGCAATGACAGCGTGTTCTCCGACCACACCGACCTGCGCCCGACCATGATCGCGCTGGCCGGCCTGCAGGATGACTACGGTCACGACGGCCGGGTCCTCGTCGAGTTCCTCGAGGATCACGTATTGCCGAACTCGCTGCGACGGAGCGAGGAGAACTTCGTCGAACTCGCGCAGGTCTACAAGCAGCTCAACGCGCCGCTCGGCTCGGTGGGGCAGGACAGCCTGCACCTGGCCAACCGGTCGATCCTCAGCGACGATGTGACTTACGGCAAGTACCTCGCCACCATCGCCGACATCACCAGCCAGCGCGACGCGCTGGTGGCCGAGATCAAGCCGGTGCTGGACGCGGCTGCGTTCGGCAATCAGCCGATCGATGAGCACCAGGAAGACCAGCTCGTGCACCGTGCCCGTGCGATCATCGACCGGGTCGCTGATCTGGCGCATCGCGACGACGATCATCACGACGACCATCACTGAGCGCCGTGGCACATCGGTCAAACGACGATCGCAAGCCCGCTGGCGATGCCAGCGGGTTCAGGCGTGACGGCGGAGGCGGCAATGCCGCGCCGTCACGCTTGCCTGCGCTCTCGCGCCGGCTGGTTATGTTGGCCATGATCGGTGGCGCGTCGTGGGCGGGCGCCAACATGGCCCACGCGCAGGTGCGGGTCGATGGAGGGCCGGAGGCGGTCCACCTCGAGGCGAGCGACGTGTCGCTCCGGGACGTGCTTGCGGCGCTGCAGGCGAAATTCAACCTGCGCTTCCGCACCGACGATGCGCTCGAGATGCGCAAGACCGGGGTTTTCAACGGCACCTTGCCGCGCGTCGCCGCACGGATTCTCGACGGCTATGACTTCGCGATGAAAATCACGCCGCAAGGTATCGATGTCCTGGTGCTGCGGCAGAGTCAGCTCGACGGCAAGGCGGCCGCCGCGGAATTGCCAATCCGTGCGTCGCTCAAGAAATCGTCTGCGCCGGCCATGACGGCGGCGGAGGCCAATCGCTACGAGCGCGAACATTTCCGCTAGAGGATTCCGTCGATCTCTAGCGCCGGCGCGCCACCGCGATGCCGAACAGGAATGCGACAAACAGGCTTGCGAGCGGCGCTTCCCGGGTTATCGCGCTGAGGGTCGAGAGCGGGTGGCCCGGCTGCCGCGCGGTCGCAACGGCCTGGCTCAATCGGTTCACGGCGGCCTGCAGGCCTTCGGAAAGTTGCGTGATCGTACGCGACACATCGGTTGCGGTATCGATCGCGCGTTCCGCGAGGCCGGGCTGGAGCGTCGGTTGTTGAGATTCGAAATTCACGGTTCCGGTACCTTCGAAGTTTGGCGCGCAGGACGATAAGGCCGCCACCTTTGGCTATCCGCGCGAGCGCTAGTTTGAATAGCGGGTCGTAAGACCTTTGGCTATCCGCTACAGGCG
>DATNMT010000145.1:0-28263 GCA_035602495.1 Bradyrhizobium sp. | reverse complement strand
ACCGAATCGAGAATGGCGTGAATCTGCGGATGCCATCCCGCGTAACGCGCGTGCGCCTCGGAGGCGTCCGCGCGATCGGTCCAGGACTCGCGCTCCCAGCCGGACTGTTCGCTGACCGCGACGAAATTCAGATAGCGGCCGCCACCGACGAAATAGTGCACGAAGTGCCCGCCCGGCCCGAGCCAATTGCTGGACACGACTTCGATGCCGAGATCGGCGATGCGCTCGGCGGGCGCCAGCCCGCGAAAGGCGATGCTCCCCGAAAACCTCGGATGCTCATGGCCGAACAAATGGGTCCGCACGAAGGAATGAATGCCGTCCGCCCCGATCAGCAGGTCGGCTTCGGCGAAGGATCCATCCTCAAATTCGGCGCGCACAACGCTGCCGTTGTCGCGGATTGCGACGCATCGCTGCCCGAAATGCATCCGTTCGGCGGGAATGGCGCCGCTCAGCACGGCCAACAGGTCGGCCCGGTGAACGTGATAATAAGGCGCGCCATACGCCGTCTCGGCGGAGACGCCGAAATCTTCCCGCGACAGCTCGCGCCCATCCTGCCACCGCCGCAGCACCGCGGCCGCGGGTTTCACGCCGATCGCGTCCAACTCTTTTGCGAGACCGTACCGATAGAGCAACCGGCTGGCATTGGGCGAAATCTGGATTCCCGCCCCCACCTCGACCTTGATGACGGCCTGCTCGAACACATCGACGATGCATCCCTCGCGCCGCAGCGCCAGCGCCGCCGCGCAGCCGCCGATGCCCGCGCCGACGATCAGTACTCTCAAGCCGCTCATGTGCGGGTCCGTCGAACGGGTGGGGGAAAGTCGCGCCGCGGTGCGGGCGTTCACGTCACGGCAGACTGGTACAGTTGGGTGGGCTCGAACCACCGACCTCCTGTTCCACAGACAGGCGCTCTAACCAACTGAGCTACAACTGCATCCTTTGCCGGCCCTTGAAAAAGGGGCGCCGAACCGGGCGGAAACTAGGTGCAACGCCGGTCTTTGGCAAGGCCGGGGACGACGCCGATTCCATCGTCGTCCCTGCGAACGCAGGGACCCATAACCACCGGCCGGCATTGCTGAAACGGACTTTGGCAACGGCTACCGGAGCTAAATCGCACCGTCACGGAGTATGGGTCCCTGCGTTCGCAGGGACGACACGGTCATTTGAGCAATCGCCTTCCGAACGCAAACAAAAAGCCCGGGCTTGCCGCCCGGGCTTTTATTGGACGTGACGACCGATCAGGCGGCCGGCTTGAACAGCTTCGACGCGTTGGCCTTGATCGGCTCGACGGTTTCGCTCGCGACCTTCTGGCTCAGTTCGGCGAGCTCCTTGGCCTGGGCGGTGAGGGTCTCGTACTGCTTCTTGGCGTGCGAGGTCCACAGCTCGATCGCCTCGGAGGGCGATTTGATGGCGACCAGTTCCTGCGCGAAATCGAGCGTCGCGGTGGTGTTGGCCTTCATCATTTCCATCAGCTTGGCGGAATATGCGCTGTAGCCCTTGCTGGCGGAGGAGAAAACCGCCTCGATGGTGCCGTTGTGGGTTTCGGCGACGTCCTTGAACTTGGCGTAGCTGTCACGTGCCTGCGAGACGCCCTTTTCGGCGAACGCGCGCATCTGCTCGGGGACTTCGAAGGGAATAATGGAGGCGGAGAAGGGGTCGGTGGGATTAGCCATAGATGCATCCTTCGCAATGGGGTTGAATTGATGTGACCCCTTGCGCGCCCGGCAGCCCCCGGGAACGTCGATCTGGATCACGTGGTGGGAATGCCCGACATCGGGCACCCGGCACATGTAGACCTATATAATGTCAATTTTGTGCAACGCAACGTAGCCGAGCGCAATTTTTGGGTGCAACGCCGCATAGCTGCCCCGGAGAGGCTGCACGGAACCCCCTTGGGGCGTCGTCCCCCCGATTCCCCGGTCCGGGGAAGGTTGACGCCCCCAGCCTTTCGTCAGGCCTTCATCAGCTTTGTCGGCTCTCGGTCAGCTCTTGGGCTTGGCAGCGTCCATCGCCGCGCGGCTGACGATCTGGCCCATTTCGCTGGCCTGCTCGGCCAGCGAGCGCATCTGGGACTGCACATATTCGCTGTGCAGCTTCATGATCTCGGTCAGATCCTTGGCGTGCAGCAGCGACTGCGCGTAGTCGAGCGAGGCCTGCACGTTTTTTTCGGCGTAGGCGATCGCCTTGGCGCCGATGTCCTTGGCGCCGGCGCGGACGGTGGCGCCGCGCTCCTCGATCGTGCCGGCAGTCGCCTGCGCGCTGCTCAGGAATTTCTCGAAAGTCTTGCGGGCCTGGTCGAAGCTGGCTTCCGCCATCGACCGCATGTCCTTCGGAATCTCGAAATGGTCACGCCCTTGATCGCTCATGGTCCACTCCCTGTTTGATATTGCGGGGCGATTTCAGCCCCGGTTCCCGGTTCGCCCGAGTTTGTCGTCGCGAAATGCGGCCTATCGGCAAGAGGCATCGCAGGTATGACGAGGGCCCGCCGGTTCCCCATCGTGATCCTGTGACCGCCGTTTGCAACACCCAACGCAGCGGGTACCCAAACGGTTCAACCGAATTAAGGTTATCGGGGCATTGGACCGGCAACCGGGCCGGCGGCCGTGGACCTGCCGTCTCCCGCGGGCGATACTAACGCTCCGTTAAGGCTGTCATCGTTTGGCCGCCGATATCCGAGCGTCGAGCTCCCAACAAGCCGGTCATTTCATCGCGATGAATCATGCGGAATTCCAGTTGCGAGGCCTCAGTGATCCACGGCTGGCGGTGCACGCGACAAGCGCGCTGCCGGCATGGCTCTGGTCGGTCGACGGCACGCGGATTCTATGGGCCAATCCGGTCGGCGCAAAACTGTTCGGCGCGGCCAACAGTGCAAGCCTGGCCGGCAGGCTTTTCGGCCCCGCCGATGCGCACCGGCGCCAGGTGGCGCAGCTCGCCGGCCGGCTGCTGCCGACCGGCGCGGTCCGGCTGGAGCGGCTGCGCGGTTTCGGCGCGCCGCTCGGCACGCTGTTGACCTGCGGCTGCGCGCGGCTTGAGTTCGCCGACGGCAACCACGGCATCCTGGTTGCGGCGGCCGAACCGGTGGGTCGTGCGATGCCGCTGGCCGAGCGGCTCAAGCTTCTGGTCGAGGGCATCGATGCGCCGGTCGCCGCCCTTGCGCGCGACGGCGCATTGCTCGGCGCCAGCGACGCCGCGCGCCCGCTGCTCGGCTTTCGCAATCTCTCTGAGGCCGGCCTCGAGGCGGCGCGCAACGACGCGCTGACCCAGGGCCGCGTCGAGACGCCGCTCGGCACGGGCCATATGGTGCTGCAACGCGTCGGTAGCGGCGCGGATGTCGGGCTGGTGGCGCTGATCGCGCCGGTGGCGCGCCAGCCGGTGCCTGAATACGAACAGCCGGCGATCTCGGGTGAGGCCCCGGCCGGGTTTGCCT
This sequence comes from Bradyrhizobium sp., assembly GCA_035602495.1. Lineage (GTDB taxonomy): Bacteria > Pseudomonadota > Alphaproteobacteria > Rhizobiales > Xanthobacteraceae > Bradyrhizobium. The sequence goes on along the minus strand of DATNMT010000145.1, from coordinate 24,836 downwards.
TGATCGACGAGTTCGCGGCATCGCCCGCTGCAGCCTCACCTGACAGGACGGCTGAAGCGGCGGCGTCGGATGACGAAACTCACGAGCCCTCGCCGTTTGTCGAGGCCGTTGCCGACGAGCCAACGCCAGCGCCCGTCGAGGCGCCGTCCGCCGCGTTTGAATCGCCGCCGCCTGCGAAAGCGCCGTCATGGCTGGATGAGCCCGCGCCGAACGCGCGCCGCAATCCGCTGCGCTTCATGTGGCAGATGGATGCGGAAGGCCGCTTCTCGCTCGGCTCCGACGAATTCACCCGCCTGATCGGCACCCGCACCGCCGCGGGCTTCGGCCGGCTGTGGAGCGAGATCGCCGACAGCTTCAGGCTCGATCCCGACGGCCGCGTCGTCAAGGCGATCGCCACCCGCGATACCTGGAGCGGCATCATTCTGAATTGGCCGGTCGACGGCGGCGGCCGGCTGCCGGTGGAATTGTCGGGTTTGCCGCTCTACGACCGGATGCAGAATTTCGCCGGGTATCGGGGGTTCGGAGTTTGCCGCGACATCGACGGCCTGACCCGGCTGGCGGCGCTGCGCCGCTTCGAACTGTTCAGCGATGCGCCACAAACGCCAAGTGCCGACATCGTTCCGGCAGATATCGCCCACACGCCCGCCGCGAATTCGCCCTCAGTTCCCGATACGCCATTGTCTGGTGTCCCTGGATCGCCCGACCCGATTGCTGTTGAGACGTCACCGCCAACCGATTTGGAAGCACCTGTGGAAACACCCAAGGAAACGTCCAAGGAAATACCTAAGGAAATACCAAAGGAGGCAACCGCGAATGTGCTGCCGTTTCGGCCCCTCGGCGAACCGAAATCACCGGTGCTGACGTCGGTGGAGAACAGCGCCTTCAACGAACTCGCCCGGCAATTGTCGGCGCGGCTCGAAGACGAAAACGGCGCGGCAACGCCTGCGCCAGCAACACCCGATGAGCCCAAGGCCGTCATCGAGGAGCCTGCCGCATTGGAAGCCGCCGCCGAACCGGCCGACACAGCGCCCGACTGGCTGGCGGAGCCGGAACCGCCGGCCCGCGGCCAGGCCAAACGCGACCGGACCCTGCTCGACCTGCTGCCGGTCGGCGTTCTGATCTATCGGCTCGACCGGCTGGTCTATGCCAATTCCGCGTTTCTCAAGCAGATCGGCTATGCGAGCCTGCATGCGCTGGAAGATGCCGGCGGTCTCGACGCGCTCTATGTCGAGCCGGGCGTCTCGGCCGCCTCGAGCACCTCCGACACCGGCACGCCGGTGACGATTTCCGCGAGCCCGGCATCGACGGAGCAGGCGCCGGCCGCGGCGGTCGACGCGCGGCTCTACACCATCAGCTGGGACGACGATTCCGCGCTGGCGCTGATTTTCTCGGGCGCAGCCGGGCAAGCCGCCGCCGTCGCCGCCGCGATCGCACCGCCGGCACCAACGCCCGGGCCCTCGCCCGTCGGCCACGCCAATGCCGAGGAGCTCGGCGCCATCCTCGACACCACCGCCGACGGCATCGTGATGTTCGACGCCGAGGGCAACCTCAACTCATGCAACCGCAGCGCGGAAGCGCTGTTCGGCTGCGACGGCGACCAGCTCGCGCAGCACAACCTCGCCGGCCTGTTCGCGCCGGAAAGCCAGCGCGTGGTCCGCGATTACCTGGACAGCGTCAGGGGCGCCGGCGTCGCCAGCCTGCTCGAGCACGGCCGCGACGTGCTGGGCCGCACCAGCCGCGGCGGCATCATCCCGCTGTCGATGACGATGGGACGGACCCGGGCCGGCGGTCCGAATTTCTTCGCGGTGTTCCGCGACCAGTCGGAGACCAGGAAGAGCGAGAGCGAGCTGCAGCACGCGCGGCGGCAGGCCGATCGCGCCGCCAACGCCAAGGCCGACCTGTTGGCGCGGATCAGCCACGAGGTCCGTACGCCGCTCAACGCCATCATCGGATTTGCCGAGGTGATGATCGGCGAACGTTTCGGCGCGCTCGGCAATGAGCGCTACGTCGAATACATGAAGGACATAAGAGCGTCAGGTGAACGCGTGATCGCCATCATCAACGACCTTCTCGACCTGTCCCGGATCGAGACCGGCAAGCTCGACCTCACCTTCGCCAACCAGAACCTCAACGACCTCGTCGAGCAATGCGTCGCGGTGATGCAGCCGCAGGCCAACCGCGAACGCATCATCATCCGCACTTCACTGGCGCATGCGCTGCCGCCGGTGATCGCCGACGCCCGCGCGCTGCGCCAGATCATGCTGAACCTGGTCGGCAATTCGATCCATCTCGCCAATGCCGGCGGCCAGGTCATCGTTTCCACCGCGCTGTCGGATTTCGGCGACGTGGTGCTCCGGGTCCGCGACACCGGCCACGGCCTCAACGACAACGAGGTCGCCGCCGCCATGGAGCCGTTCCGGACGCAAGCGCCCTCCGATCAGACCTCCGACACCTCCGGCGTCAGCCTTTCCCTGACCAAGGCGCTGGTCGAAGCCAACCGCGCGCAATTCCACATCAGGACCGGCGCGCATTCCGGCACCCTGATCGAAGTGGTGTTTTCGCAGGAAATGGCGCGGGCGTAGACACGATCGACGAGAAATGCGCGGCGGTCGGGAAAAATATGGATATCGTGGAAAAACTTCACTCGCGCAAAGTTCGGCCGTCATTCGGGCGAAGGTGCTGAAAGCAAAAGAATCGGAGCCGAAGCCATGGCCCTCTCAGTCCTCCACCTTGTCCTCTGGATTTTCGGAATCCGCGACCACGCCCCGCAGGATGGCGCGTTCGGCGGCGGCTCTCACCCATCGTCGTTCTCCGGCACCCATTCGCTGATGCGTTTGCTGGCGGCCGCCGTCATCGCCGTGGCGTTTCTGTCGCTGGCGATCTGGGCGGCGGTCTGGCTTGCGATCAAACTGCTGTAGCGTTTGCTCGTGCAGAGCCTTTTCCGTTTCGATTGAATCGAAACGGGGCTCCAGATTCCTGATTTGACGCGTTTTCTTGACGCGAACCGGTTTCCCTTCGCTTGAAACGCTCTAACTGGACCCAACTTCCGGCGCCGGTGCCGGCGAAACGGCATCGGCGGTCTCCGATCGAACGCTCTGGCCTGCTGCAAGCAGCGGCGAAAGCAGCACGCGGATCTGCTTGTCCGCGCACGCCTTGCCGAGCAGGGATTCGCCGCCATAGGCCGCTTTTGTCGCGTCATAGCCGAGGCAAGCCAGGCGATAGATCAGTTGCTGCGACAGCAGCCCCTCGAAATAGCCGCCATGCACGTTCGGCTTCTGCTTGACGACGTAGGCATAGAGCAATTGCAGATGCGAAGAGAACGACAGTCGGGCCTCGGGATTGCCGTCCTTGTGCTTGAGGCATTCTGCGAAAGTCAGCAGGTGCTGATCCGGCTCGCCATCATTGTTCTGATCGACATAATCGGTGCAGTCGAAATAGGTGAACACCGCGGGCAGGCTGGGCTGCGTGCGCTTCGTTGCGGCGGCTCGATGCCGGCTGGCCTGCGCCTGTTCGAGCCTGTCGTATAGTTCCTGCAGCGTCAGATTGCCGATCCGAAGGGTGCTGAGAAACTCGTTTTCCGCGGGCTTGATCAGGCCGAAATCAGTCGACAGGATTTCGACATTGCCGAGCCGGAAACCGTGATCGCGGCTTTTGGTCGGAAACACGAAATAATTCGCCAGCGTGGAAATCTGGCGCAGCACCTCGTCGCCTTCGTTGCTGAACAGATAGGCCTCGTCGAAACGCGACAGCGACGAGGCCAGAAAATTTCCCCGGTCCGACAGCAAGGTCTCTGCCGGAATGTCCGGAGAGGCGAGCACGAAACGCTTCAGCTCAAACACCGTCCCTATCGTTTTCAGGTGCCGTCCCGGCGGCGGCGCATCCGCGCCGAAGTGGTTCAATGCCTCGACCGGATGCTTGAACAAATCGGTCAGCGTGCGGATGGCATTGGTGACCAGGAAGCCACCCATGCTGTGACCAATAAAAGACAGCTGAACCCGACGGTCGGGCTCGTCCTTCAGGCCTTGTCGGCGGCGCTGCTTGACGACTTCCCGATCGATGGCCCGAATGATCTGAATGAGATCGGGGACGCCATAATTCGAGGCCCGGTAGTTGTCGCGGAAGTAAACGATCACGCGCAGTAGCACCGCCATCAGCATCAGTCCAGCCGTGATCCAGCCCGCCAGCGTGAGTAGATGCGCGATCAACGAGACCCCGAATTCTGCGTACTTGCTGGTCAGTTTCCACGCGAGATAGAAAAACGGCAACGAGAGCAGGACGATGGCCGCGCCTGCATAGAGGACCCTTGTCGGCAAGATCGGCAGCGCACTCCAACTTGCCGGCGCGGGGGCACCCATTTTCTCGGATGGCCAGCGGTAGCCGACACACACCAGGCCTTGCCCGCCACTAATCTTGTCGTCGCGCTGGATCGCCTCCGCCGCGGCCGTGTACATCCCGAGCACGGCCGGCTCCGGATTGTTGAAACCATGAACCATCACCACCAGATTGGGATCGGTGCCGCTGGCCAGGATACCCGCGATCTCCTTTACCGCATCGTCGGAGTGGTCGATGTATTTCAGTTTGTCGCGCACGTCTTGCGGCATCTCCTTGTCGGTGTTGTCGACATTTTCGGTATCGTCGACATTGTCGGGCGCCGTGCTTTCGATGAAGTAGGTCGGGATTCTCGTTGCGTTCGCCTTATAGGCCTTGAAGTATTTCATGATCGAATGCCCCGGTGGCGCGAAGATGCTCAATTGGACCAGCGGAATATACAGGCCTTGGTTGTGCGGTGCTGCGGCTTTTCGAACCCGGCTCGCATATTGGCGGGCTGCAGAACAGCCATCAGGCCGGCGCGGAATGCGGCGCCTTCAGGAAATCGCCGATCGCATCGAGGAAAATTTCCGGCGATTGCAGCTGCGGCACGTGCGCGCATCCCGGAATCATCTTCAGACGCGCGTCCGGCAGCAGCGCCGCCAATTCGCGCGACATCGGCGGCGGCGTCGCCTCGTCATGCTCGCCGACCAGCACCAGGACCGGAACCGTGATCCGCAAAAGCTCCGGCCGAAGGTCGAGTTCGGCTAGCTGCCCGCAGGCCGCCCGAAACACCTCCGGATCGGTCCGCAAAAACGCCTCGCGGCGATCGCGCATCAAGTCGGGATGCTCAGCCTGAAATTCCGGCGCGAACAGCCGGCGCATCGCGACATCGGTGATATCGGACAATCCCCTGGCCCTCGACGCCGCCGCCATGTTGCGAAAGGCCTGGCGCCCCTGTTCGGAAAACGCCGCCCCACAATCGGCGAGAATGAGCCGGCTCGCGATGCCGGGATGGCGAATGGCCATCTGCAGCGCGACGAACCCGCCATAGCCGTTGCCGAGCACGATCACCTCGTCGCCGCCGGCGGCATCGTTGACGGCCTCCGCCATCCGGTCGGCGACCCCGGCAAGACCGGAACCCGTCGCCCGCGACCGGCCGAAGCCGGGCAATTCGGGAACGATCACGCGAAACGACCGCGACAGCTTTGGAACGATGGCGTCAAAACTCACGCGGTCCGACAGCAGCGAATGCAGCAGGACCAGCACCGGCCCCTGCCCTGACTGCACGGCATTGACGGTGCCGTTGGCGAGAAGTCGATCCATGTTTGTCTCTCTTGCTTCGTGCTGCAGAGCGCCCGCGGCGGAAGCCGGCATTGGCGGGCGGCCGATTGATAAATCAAAACCCGTGCTTTTCAAGCCGGTGTCCCTTGACGCGATATTTCACCGCTGCAAGATGGCCGCCCCACGGAGCAGGTCGACCCAATCATGGAGGACGGAAGCATGCAATTCGACCTGACTCCGGAGCAGAAGAAACTTCAAGGGCTGGCGCGCGAGATTGCCGAGGGTTCGATCAAGGCCCGCGCAGCCGAAACCGATCGAAGCGAAGTCTACCCCTGGGACAACGTCCGCGACCTCACCTCGGCCGGCCTGATGGGCTATACGATCCCCAAGGCGTATGGCGGCGCCGGTGGCAGCTTCCTCGATGCGAGCCTGATCGTCGAGGAAATGGCGCGCGTCTGCGGCGTCACCGGCCGCATCGCGGTCGAGGCCAATATGGGCGCGATCTCGGCCGTTATGCACTATGGCAGCGAGAAGCAAAAGCAGCTTGCCGCCGGACTCGTCCTTGCCGGAGACAAGCCCGCGATCTGCATCACCGAACCGGAAGCAGGCTCCGCCGCCACCGAGATGACGACGCGCGCGGACAGGCGCAATTGGGGTTATGTCCTCAACGGCAAGAAGCACTGGATCACCGGCGGCGGCGTCTCCCGGCTTCACCTTGTGTTTGCCCGGGTGTTCAACGAGCACGGCAACGCGGAGGGCATCGGCGGCTTCCTGATCGTGCGCGATCCAGACGCCCCGGCTGAGGCCAGGGGACTGCGGGTCGGAAAGCGTGAGCCGACGATGGGGTTGCGCGGCATTCCGGAGACCGAGATCCTCCTTGAGGATGCCGAAGTGCCGATGGACATGGTGTTGCAGCCCCCAGGTGGCTGGAAGCGCGGCTTCGCCGAACTGATGAACGCCTACAACAGTCAGCGCGTGGGTGCCGCGACCGTCGCCCTGGGCCTGGCGCAGGGAGCCTTTGAGCAGGCGCTCAAGTTTTCGAAATCGCGCCGGCAATTCGGCCGTCCGATCGCCGAATTCCAGGGCCTGCAATGGATGCTGGCCGACATGTCCGTGCAGTTGAACGCCGCCCGGCTGTGCATCCACAGCGCCGCCGCCAGCGCCAACCCTTTTCCGGATCCGCTGCTGGCCGCCCAGGCCAAGATTTTCGCATCCGAGATGGCGATCAAGGTGACCAGCGATGCCTTGCAGATTTTTGGCGCACGAGGCTACTCGCGCAACAATCCGATGGAGCGGATGATGCGCGACGCGCGCATGTTCACGATCGGCGGCGGCACGGCGCAGGTCTTGCGTAACCAGGTCGCGAGCCGGCTGCTCGGCTGGAAGCTGCCGCAGACCCGCGACGGCTACGTGACCGCTGCAAACGGAATCGCCGCCGAATAGTGCCGATGGCGGTCGACGCAACCGCTTAGTCACTTCGTACGGCTTGAATGAACGATCGTCACGGCGATAATCTTTTGTCCGCAGATATACAGGAAGGAAACCAATGAAGACGCACGTCAAATTAGGTCTGGTATTGCTCGCCGGCTTTGGACTTGGCGCGGGCGCGGTCCACGAACTGCATGCGCAGGCCACGCCGCCCGCCTACGTCATCGCGGAGATCGATGTCGTCGATGAGAACGGTTACGCCAATGAATACCTGCCGCTCGCCAACAAGGCGCTTGCGGGCAGCGGCCAGAAACGGCTCGCATCGGGCGGCAACGCGCTGTCGATCGCCGGCGATCCGCCGAAATCGCGCATCGTTCTGTCGGTGTTCGAAAATATCGAGAAGGCGCAGGCGGCGTATAGTTCCCCGGCCTATATGGACGCCCAGAAGATCGGTGAAAGGTACGCAAAATTCAATATCTATGCGATCGAAGGCGCGGCGCCCTGATCGGCAACTGCGTGAGCGGTGGGACCAGCGATGCCAAGCCGCCTTCGGGCGGCTTTTCTTTTGGTTCAGCGGACGGGTTCGCGCCCCGCGAACCACAGCTTCGGATCGGCCGCCCGCACCCGTGCTTCCGGCAAGCCCAGCTCGCGGCGGACGATATTGGTGCCCTCGACCAGCGCCACGCATTTGTAGAACGCGATACGCCGGGACAGCCCCTCGCGGCCGAAGCCGCAATCGGTCGAGATGACGAGCTGCCCCTTCGGGATATATTCCAGCGCCTTGCGGATCAGCGCCGCGACGTGGTCGGCCGGTTCGACCACCGTGTTGCAATGGTTGACGACGCCGATGCCGATCTTCTTGTCGGTCCTGATGTGCTTGAACAGATGCAGGTCCTGCCCGTCCGAGCTCGCGCACTCGATCGTCAAGACGTCGCAGTTGAGTTGCAACAGATGCGGCAGCGCGCGCTCGTAGCTCGGCACTTTCCAGTGGACGCGCTGCTGATTCGGATTGCCCCAGCAGGTATGCACCCAGATCTCGGCGTTCACCCCGGTGAGCTGGCGATTGAATGCCTCGGTGAGGAACGCAAGATCGGCGTCCGTGCAGTCCGGCTGTTGGGCGCGCATGTGGTGCGGCGGCTCCTCGACCTGGATCAACGGGCAGCCCGCGGCGGCCATGTCGCGAAGCTCCGCGTTCATGATGTCGCAGAGATCGAGGATCATCGCCTTGTCGTCGTCGTAGAACTCGTTCCACAGCATCGACGCCAGCGCCGGCGCGCAGATTGCGCCGAATTTCACTGGCCGGTCGGTGACGCGCTGGGCGACCTGCCAGAGCGCTGCGTATTCCAGCGGACCGCGCGTCAGTTTCTCCTTCACGACACCGGGTTGATAGGCCTCCTGCACCTCCCACAAGATCTTCCCGGGCCGCAGGCCGTGCCGCGACATCCAGCCCCGCGAGGTGTCGCGGTGGCCGCAGACGCCGCCGAGACGTTCGATCGGATAGAAGAACCAGGACTTGCCGCCCACGGTCAGGTCGAAGCGGCTGTCGCCGTCGGTCACGATATCGAGGCCTGCGGCTTCCTGTTCGGCGATGATGCTGGCGACCGCGTCGAGATATTGTTCGCGGAACAGGGAATCGCCGAGCGCGGACTTGAACGATCGCCCGGCCAGGCTACGGTCGAACCATTGGGGTCGCGGGTAGGAGCCGGTGATGGTGGTGGGCAGGATCATGTCGCGCGTGACAGTGAGCACCGTGTTCTCCTTGGGTTGCAGGTCGATGATAACGCGGTGGTCTGCGCCCTGAAAGGCGGTCTTGCCGCTAGCTAAGCGTATTCCAGCGAAGCTGGACAGCGTATCCTGTCGGCCGCTCCATGAGGTCAGGCCGACGACCTGGCGTCAAGTTCTTCGGGCTCTCTTCCCGCAAAAGCGGCGATGCCCATTATATGCCATGAACCGACATGGCGACTTCGTTTGACCGAGCATGGATATTTGCGCGAGGATCGCTCCCGCTCACTCGAAGGCGCCGCCAATGGCCATTCATGCTCCCTCACTTGCCCGTGTCGGTTTCGCGATCGCCGTCGTTTCGGCGGTCGGTGCGCTTCATGCCGCCGTGCATGCGGCGTCGCATGGGCCCGACCGGGTGTCGCTCAGCGAGTCGACGCTGACGTGGAGCACCGTCAAGTACGCGACCGATGCGGAGAACGGATTCGTCAGCGGGTCGCTCGACGAGACGACCATCGTCGATCGCACGTTCAAGACCTATTTGCTCGAGAACCGCTATCTGAAGGTGACGCTGGTCCCCGAATTCGGTGGGCGCATTGTTTCCATCATTTACAAGCCGACCGGCCATGAGCAGCTTTATCGCACCGAAGTCGGCGTGCCCTACGGGATGAAGGGCGGCACGTTCTATTACGACTGGATGATGGTGTATGGCGGCATCTTCCCCACCTTGCCGGATGCCGAGCACGGCAAGACCTGGCTGAAGCCGTGGGATTTCAGGGTGGTGAAGGAGAGTGCGGACGAAGTAACGGTGTCGATGTCGTTGAAAGACGATTTCGCCTATAGCGCGGCGCCGGGGAGGTTCAGGCCGGGCTCGACGGGCCTGGAGGCCACCACCTACGTCACGCTGAAGGCCGATCGCGCCGCGCTCGATGCGCGCGTGGTGCTGAAGAATCCGCAGGACAAGGCGATCGACTACGAGTACTGGACCTGCACGACGCTGGCCCCGGGATCGGACCCGAAACACCCCAAGGCGACCGGCGGCGCCGAAATCATCGCGCCGATCCAGGCCTACTTTACGCCCCGCTGGTCGGCCAATGTGGCCGACGGCGACGAACGCCTGGGTCATGGCCAAAGCCGTTTCGAAAAACTGCGCTTCTTCCGGAACTGGCCGACCATGGGCATCGCCTATGCGGCGCCCGATATGCAGGGCGGAAACTTCTGGGGCGTGATCAACCACGACAACGAGGAGGGCATCATCCGCATCGCCGACAATAAGGTGACGCCGGGCCTGAAAATGTGGACGTGGGGATTTCCGTCGTTCACCAACGAAACCGACGCGCGCAAGGACCCGAACCCGCAGCGGCCTTATGTCGAATTATGGGCGGGGGTGTCGGACCAGTTTTTTCACAGCGCCAGCTTTCCCGCGCGCGGCGAAGTATCGGTTGCGGAAACCTACAGCCCGACCGTCGGCATGAGCAACGTCACGCATGCCAACGAGAACATCCTGATCAATCTCGCGGCCGAGGCGTCCGGCGCCAGTCTTCAGTTCTTCAGCATCGAACCGGCCGGGCCGCTGCATGTCACGTTGAAGCGCGGCGAGGCGGTATTGTTCGATGAGGCCGTGAAAGCCGACCCGAAAAACGGCAACCGCATTTCCGCGCCGATTCCGGAAGGCCGCAGCGGCGAACGGCTACGGCTGACGATCACGACCGCGGAAGGCAAGCAGCTGATCGCGGCCGAGACAAGAATAAAGTAATTCCTGCCGGCCTTAAGCCATTGCGGGGTGGTGGCTTTCTCGCGAGGCGCAAGTGGCGCGCAGGTCGATTTCTCCACCTAGTCGCCGTACGCGTCGTGTGGCTTCGCCCAGTCGGGAAGCGCATGCATCGGCCCGTATTCTTCGCGACCTTTTGGGAGCACGTCGAAGAATGCGTAGATCCCGAGGAATTGCTCTCCGCCGCGACCAAACGTACCGTATGTGTGGAAGACTTCCCCCTTCCCGTTCTTGTAGAACACGCTATTTCCCGAAAGATCGGCCGACCCCTCAAGGTTGAACTCCGTGAAGTTATAAATGGCGTTGCCCGCCGCGACTTGTTCGGGCCTGAACGATACGTGGAAATCATAGTTGAAGTCCGACTGATCAGAAGAGACCCAATTGAAGTGCCAATTCATCTTCTTGCGTACCACTTCGATCTCATCGAGCGGGGCACGGGCTATCGCCACATAAGACATGTCGTGATGCGCAAAATGTTCCAGTAGCTGAGCTACGTGGTCAACCTCAAGAGAGCACCCAGAACATTGCCAATCCTGATGGGGGCCCATCATGAAGTGTTTGACAAACAGCTGACTGCGGCCTTCGAACAAGTCCGACAGACTGACTTTGCCCTTGCGAGAATTGAAGTAATACTGCTTCTCAATTTTGACCCACGGCAGTGCGCGTTTCTCGGCAGCTAACTCATCGTTTAATTTCATGAGCTGCTTTTCGCGCTTCATGAGCGCTAAACGGGCCTCGTTCCATTCCTCCTGGCTAACGACGAGATGTGCAGCTACTGCGTTAAGATTCGCCTCACGTTGTTCATCGATCTTCCTCTTCTGCATTTCCTTATCCATCGACTAACTCCCTTGGTGCTGGCCGACCTCGCAAGAGCTTGCGACAAGCTGGAAGGCGGTTTGATCTAAGGACGTTTTGGAACCGCCTAAGCCGACAACAGCTGCGAAAAGCGCTTAAATGGGAACATTTGTGGTTCCACCGCCCTGTCTCAGGAGGTCCGTAGAAGGAGACGATGTCAGTCCTGCCACGGCCGAGAACGGACATCGTCAGACTGGCGCGGCATGTCCGCTTTGGTGCCATAGCGCAACGTCGCCACTGCCGGCATGGTGTCATCGCACGACCGGTGAAGGGTGCGGCATCGCTGAGCAGCCGAAGGAGCTTGATTTCCCCGTTTATTTTTGATATCAAAAATATATCGTAAAATATTTTCCGGGAGATCGCACCATGTCCGCCACCTCTGCGTCGGCCACGCCCGGCCGCGGCACGTTCGTCGACAGGGAAATCCAGGTCGTCAACGGATACGTCATGATCGCAATCGGCGTGGTCCTGTTCGCGGTTTGCCTGTGGCTCACCTCATTCGGATTCGACCGAGACGGCCGCGCTTCTCCGGAAGTCTGGTTCGCGGCGCCTGCGATCCTCATCGCCATCGCCGTCGTCAAGGGCCTCGTCATCCTGCAGCCGAACGAAAGCCTTGTCTGCCTGCTGTTTGGAAGCTACGTCGGCACCGAACACCGGCCCGGGCTGTGGTGGGTCAATCCGTTCAATTCGCAGAAAAAGATTTCGCGCCGGCTCGAAACGCTGGAGGCCGGCCCGCTTAAGGTCAACGATGCGGCCGGCAACCCGGTCGACATCGGCGCGGTGGTGGTCTGGCGCGTGGAGGACGCCGCCAAGGCACTGCTGGAGGTCGGTTCCTACACAAGCTACGTCAAGGCCCAGAGCGAAACCGCGCTGCGGCGGATGGCGAGCATCCACCCCTACGACGAGGTCGAAGCCGAGGAAGCAGTCAAGCAGGGCGAGACGCCCGCGAAAATGCCGATGTCCACGGTCTCGTTGCGCGACGGTGGCGACGCGATCATCGAAACGCTGCTGCAGGAGATCCGGACACGGATGGAGCCGATCGGAGTGGCGGTCGTCGAAGCGCGAATCTCGCATCTCGCCTATTCGTCCGAGATCGCGGGCGCCATGCTGCGCAAGCAGGCGGCCAGCGCCGTGGTCGCGGCCCGGCGCATGGTCGTGAAGGGCGCCGTCAGCATCGTCGAAGACGCCCTCAACGAACTCGACAAGAAGAATCTGGCCGACGCGCTCGATCCCGAGCGCAAGGCCGCGATGATCTCCAATCTGCTTGTTGTTCTGGTGGGCGACCGCGAGGTCACCCCGGTGATCAATACCGGCACCCTCTATTCGTGACCGGTCATGGCCCAGCGAGGACGGCCCCCAGGCCCGGAACGCGTTGCCTTCCCGCTCCGGGCGGAGAAAGCGATTCTTGAGGCGGTGAAGCGGTGCGCCGTAGCCGACCTGCGGAGCGTCAACGCCGAAATCGAGATGCTGCTCCGGGAGGCGCTGGCGCGCCGTGGTGTCAGGATCAAACCCACGAATGAAGGCGGCGATCCCTGACCGCTGCCGCTGCCAACGGACCATCGTCAGGCCAGGCCATCGTCATCTCCGGCAAGTACGAATGACGGCTAATCGCCTTTAGGATCGGCGATCATTGCAATCGTCGGCGAACTTGGCATCATGCCCCCGACGATCCGCCTGCGGGGCGCGCCCCAATCGGTCAAGAAAATGGAGGGGAAATTGAAACTCGGTAAGTATCTCTTTGTCGCGATGCTGTTTGTCGGCGCGCTCAACGGCGCAACTGCCCAGGCGCAAGAGGTAAAGCAGGGCGACCTCGTGATCTCGCAGCCCTGGAGCCGCGCCGCCCCGCGCGGCGCGGAGGCCGCCACCGCTTATCTGACCATCGAAAACAAGGGTACGGCCGCCGACCGGCTGGTCGGCGGATCGGCAGAAATCGCCGAAAAAACCCAAATCGAGCAAATCGGCATGGCCGGGGGAGCCATGACATTACAGACCGTTGAGGGCGGATTGGCCATTGCGCCGGGCGAGAAGGTAGTGCTGGCGCCCGGGGGCTATCGCCTCGCGCTGATGAAGCTCAAAAGTCCCATGAAGAAGGGGACCAAGGTTTCGATGACGCTTCAATTCGAAAAGGCCGGTCCCGTCACCGTGCCGTTCGATGTGCTCGGCACGACCGCGAAAGGACCCGCAGCTGCGAAATGAGAGCGATCAGTAACACCGCGTGACATTGACGGCCTGCTCGCCGCCGCCACGGCCGCGAACGATGACGGTCTCGGTGGGACAGCTCGACACATAGGGCCGGTCGGAAAGGGTGACCGCCGGCGGATATCGATGGGCCCAATCCCAGGGAACGTCATAGGTATACGTGGTGTGGATATTGCCCGAGCCTGGCGGCGTCGCATCGACCAGGGGTTCGCCATCCGTTGGTCCGTAGGGCCCGTAGAAACCCTCATCTCCCGGCCAGAATTCCCCGAAACCGGTTCTGCGGTGGTGCCGGAACGAATGCGCGATCGTCGGACGGGAAATCGAATGCGTCGAGGCAAGCCCGCCGCGGGCCGCGGCGCCCGACCGGGCGGATGCTTCGCTGACGCCAAGCATCAGCACTACCGCACCGAGAGAGGCGACAAGCGCCCCATATACTCTATACATCATGGCACGCACCAATTCGTTGGTTGCTGAACAGCACCCCAAGGGAACGCTAGGCCGGGCCCTTGGTGCCCGCAAATATATAATTACTAATTAGTTAAGGCGTAATCTTAACAGGGAGCGCCGTGCAGGACCGGCAGTGTCGGCACCCGGACCGACAGCCGCTAGAGCATGATCCGGAAAAGTGGGAACCGGTTTTCCGAAAAGATCATGCTCAAACAAAGAGATGAGATCATGATGCGATTCCACTTAATCGCATCATGATCTAGGTGTCACACAATCGCATCCGCCAGGTCCTTCATCGTGGGAACGAGGATGTCCGGCTGATGCGGCGTCTCGCCGAACGGCCGGCTGCGCCGGTCGATGAACGCGGTTCGCATGCCGGCCGATTTCGCGCCGATGCAATCGAAGGCGTGGTTCGCAACAAACAGTATCTGATCCGGCTTCAGCCCGAGAAGTTCGGCCGCCTTGGTGTAGGTCGCGACATGGGGCTTGAACGATTTCGCCTCGGCAACGGAAATCACGCGATCGAAGGGCACCTTGTGGTACTGCTTTGCCGTTTCCAGCATATCGGGATCGCCGTTCGACAACACGACCAGCCGGTATTTCGTATTGAGCCTTTCGAGCGCGGCCGGCACCTCCGGAAATGGCTTGAGCTTCTCGATTTCGCCAACGAGATATTCGACGTCTCCCCTCGTGTAGCTGATGCCGGCCCGGTCCATCACGTGCGCGACAGAGCGATGACCGATCTCGCGGTACGGCGTGTGTTCACGATGCAGCAGCGCGTCGATCATGGAATTTTCGAAATGGGTACGCCGCCACCAGGTGACGAAGGAGTTCGGATTTCCGCGCCAACCCTTTTCCTTCAGGAACGGCGCAGCGATCGCGGTCAGGCCTCCCTGCATGTCGACGACCGTTCCGTATTGGTCGAACATGCAAACCTTGACGTTTTTCTTGATGTCTTCTTGGCTCACGATCACCTCGTCTGCGCGGGCGAGCAATATCGCCAGCACGGCGATGCCGAAGGCTTCGCCTTGGGATTTACCAGCAGTCCGATCTCTCGGCGTTACGCGGCCCGGACGAGGCCGGGCACGGCGCCCTTGCCCCGCACTTCCGCTTCCTCGAATTCGGCGGCGGCAATCGCCCGGTCGAGCGCGGCGCGCAGCTCTTTTGCGCTCTCCAAGGTCAGCTCGATCCCGGCTCGCGCGCCGGGTTCGAGGTCGGCGTTGATGAAGTCGAGCGTGATGACGTCGCCGAGCGGCGCATGACGCGCGTGGTCATAGGCAACCACCGCCGTCGAGAGCGGAAACCATTCGTCCCCGCGCTTGGCCATGCCTTCCGCGGCTGCGATCTCGATAATAGACGTGCACATGTCGCGTCCTCCTACTTCGCCAGATGCTTGCCGAAAAAGGCAAGCACCTTGCTCCAGCCATCCATCGCCTGCTCCACCCGGTAGAGCGGACGGTGCCAATACCAGATGCCATGGCCGGCGCCGTCGTAGCGGTAGAACTCGTGCGTCTTGCCGTGTTTCTTGAGTTCGGCCTCGTGCTGGTTGACCTGCTCGGGGCTCGGCGCGCGGTCGTCATTGCCGAAGATGCCGATCAGCGGGCAGCAAAGGTCCTTGGTCATGTCGATCGGTGCGACCGGCGTCTTGGCATTGAGCTCCTCCTTGCCCATCACCACGCGGCCGCCCCAGAGCTCGGCGCAGGCGTCGACGTCCTTCTTCTGGCAGGCATAGATGAAAGCGTGCCGGCCGCCCGAACAGGAGCCGAACACGCCGACCTTGCCATTATGACCGGGCTGCGCACGCATCCACTTCACCGCGGCCTCGGTATCGCCGACCATCTGGGCATCGGGAATGCCGCCGTCGGCGCGGACCTTGGCGGCGACGTCGTCCGGGTTGCCCTCGCCGGCGCGCTCATAGAGGTTGGCGCAGATCGCGAGATAGCCGTGATGGGCGAAGCGGCGCGTGGTCTCGATATAGAACTCGCTCCAGCCCGGCAGATGGTGGACCAGCACCACGCCCGGAAAAGGGCCCGGCCCGGAGGGTTTTGCCACATAAGCGGTGATCGGCGTCCCCTTGTCGCCGTTGATGGTGACGTTCTCGCAGGTCATGCCTCGGTAGAATGACATCATTTCCTCCTTGGGCGTCAGCCGTCGCCGACAGGCGGTGCACCGCGCCGGTGCCGGTAAGCGGGCTGCGATCCCTTTGTTGTCTGGGTCCTGGCACGGCTAATATTCGACAATCGCGCAGCGAGTGCAACCAGCGGCAGCGGTGCCGCTCCAAGCGGCTTCACATACCGCGATGGCATGGCGCCGCCAAAATGATCATGTCCGAACCGATGCAACCGCCGCGGGCTCGAACGGCCGGTCCGGGTGCATTCGAAAAGCCAGCCCGGCTCCGATCAGCAAGAGACAAATTGAGCCGGCGAACGGCAAGGTCCAGCTACCGGTCCGATCGATCAGGTAGCCGAATACGAACGGCGAGATGATGCCGGCAACGCCGAAGCCGAAATTCATCATGCCGCTGGCTGATCCGGAAAATTTTGGCGCGATGTCCATGGGCACCGCCCAGATCGGCGCTACCACGAGTTCAACGGAAAAGAACGCTGCCGCCAGTGAGATCGCCGCCACATTGACGTCGTGAACCAGCATCACCGGAATCAGGAACAGGAACCCGCCGAGCATGCCGGCCACGATGACATTGCGCCGTGCCATGTTTCGATCGCCCGTTCGACGCAGGATCTGGTCGCTCACCACGCCGCCCAGCGTGTCGCCGATTACACCGGCAATAAAGACGCCGGCCGAGTAGAATGCCGATTGCATCAGGTTCTGCTGGTAGTTCTGGTAAAAGAACGATGGAATCCAGCTCAGGAACAGCCAAAGCGTCCGGCCGTAGCAAAAATCGACCGCGGTCACCGGCAGCATCCGGCTAAACAGCTTGAGCCAGGGCACCGGTTCGCTCGCAGTGCCTCGACTGCGGGTCGGCAGCGTCGCAAGCTCCTCGGCAGTCAGCGGTGGAGTTGTCGGAACGTCGCGAAAATACCACAACCAGACAACGACCCAGATCAGGCTCAACAGCGCAAGCACGACGAACGCGCCGCGCCAGGACACCATCCCAACCAACAGGGCGATCAGAGGCGGCGTGGCCGCGTTGCCGATCCGCGCCGACGAATGGGTAATACCCTGGGCGAAACCCCAGCTGCGCTCCGGCACCCACACCGCCATGGCGCGCGTTGCGGTGGGAAAGGTAGCGCCTTCGCCGATGCCCAGCGCCAGTCGCGCGGCGAACAGGCTCGCGAGCCCGCCGACCGCTCCGGTTGCCGCGGTCGCCGCGCACACGATCAGGCCGCTGACGAACAGCGTAAGACGCGCGCCAAATTTGTCGCCGACATACCCGCCGATCAGCTGGAACAGCGCGTACGGATAGGCGAACGCCGAAAAGGCCAGGCCGAGTTGGGTATTGCTCAAGCCGAGGTCCGCCTTGATCAGCGGCGCAGCCGTCGAGATGTTGACCCGATCCACATAGAGGATCAGGTACATCAGGCAGATGATGAGCAGGACCGTATTTGAGACGCTGAACCTGCGCATCAGACCGGCGCCGCATTACCCTTGATCTGTGTCCGGTGCATGATGCGGCGTGCCGAGGAGTCGAACGGATCGCGCCGATGCATGGTGCAGCGGTTGTCCCACAGCACGAGATCTCCGACCCGCCAGACGTGCTCCCAGGCGAACTCGGGCCGTGCGACGAAGTCCCACAGCTGGTCGAGCAGCGCTTCGGACTCGGCAAGTTCGAGCCCCATGAGATAGGCGTTGCGCCGGCGGCCGAGGTAGAGCATGCGCCGCCCGGTGTCGGGATGCGTGCAAACCAGCGGATGTATAGCACCCGGCGAGGTTCGTGGATCGTCTGTTGCGGCGACGCCCTGGCGCAGATAGCCACCGCTGTTGTAGGTACCGTCGTGCTTGATCTTCAGGTCGGCGATCCGACGCTTCAACTCGGCTGGCAGCGCCTCGTAGACCGCGTACATGCTGCAAAACGAAGTGTTACCGCCGGAAGCCGGGATCTCAAGGGCGTATAGCATGCTCGCCATCGGCGGTACGTCGAGATAAGACATGTCGGTGTGCCACACGGCTTCGCCTGCACCGAGGCTGCCGATCGGCTGACCGTTCACGGTCACGTTTGACACGATGTATATTTCCGGCAGGCCCTCGACGAAACGCCGGCCCGTCTCCTGTACCGGGGCCCAGTCGAGATCTCCGAAGCGGCGACTGAACGCGATGAGATCCTGGTCGCTGAGCGTCTGGTCACGGACCAGGATCACCTGATGTTCGTGCCACGCACGCTCGAGCGCAGTGAATTGCAATTCGTCGAGGTTCTTCAGATCGACGCCGCCGACCTCCGCACCAAGCGCCCGGGTCGGGATTACATCGATCGACCCAATACGCGAGTCGCGCGCTATTTGACTCTCGACGCTCATGACCATTGGACCTCTCCGCCAGGCTGGACTAACTCGAAGGATGGTACCATCGCGCCGTGATCAGGGGAACCCGATTTGCGCCCCAACCCGGTGAACGCGCTGTCGGGGAGCGCGCAACCTCAAGGAGTCCGTTGCGACGAACCGGAGCCTGCAAGCTGACGTTGTTCGCTCAGGCTTTGGCGGCGACATCCTCCCACCCGCGATGGCGCGCTCGGCGGGACGCCCAGCGTGGGGCCCCCCGATTGGGGGATGCGAGAAACGGCGGCCGATGACAAGCTTGAACAAATTGCCCGGATATCCGCTCCTGCCCGGAACATTATCGGCAGTGCCGGCATTGACCCGCTTGTAAACTATGGTGTCCCCCATGACAGAAGCCCAATTGATGACTGAACTTGCGGAATGCTGTCGCCGGCTCGCTCGTTATCAGCGAAATCCAAGTGTTCTGGATATGCTTCATGACCTTGAAGAGGATTTCACCCAGGAAGCCGGCAAGCGCGAGACAGAAACCACCGGCTGGAAAAGCCGCTTGCCGCTATCATCTGCGTACACATGATGGCGAGAGAACGAAGATCGCAGGTCTCGGCCTGAGTCACCCGCCTCAATTGCCCGCCGTTACTTGGCCATTCGCCAGCCGAACAGCACGACAGCGGCACCAACCGCCGCCGCTATGACAGCGGTCACGATCCCGCCGCCGAGCGCAAGCAGCATGGCGACGTGATAGCCGACGAACGCACCGGCAACACCGACTAACGCGCTCGTGACGATGCCGCGGGTCGATCCGGAGAATTGACGGGCAAGCCAGGACGGCCCGGCAAGCCGGTCGAACAGGAAGCCGGCGATGACGCCGATTGCCAGGACCAGAAGAAACGTTACGACGGGATCTGTGGCTTGCATGTTTAGGCCGCCTTGATTGGTTTGGATTTGAATGTTGCGTGCGTAATTGTCGTCACTGTGCCCTGGGAATCGCTTGCTATTTCCACGGCGGCATCAAGTTGTTTCGCCAGTGCCTTGACAAGACTCGTTCCAAGTCCGCCCTTCCTCTGACTTGCGCTCAGGTCCGGCTTTCCATCGCCGTTGTCGGAAACCATCAACTTCCAGTCGGAATCCGACACTCTGTACGAAACGACGACGGCCGCGTTCTTCCTTTCACCGGGAAACGCATGTTTCAAGGCATTCATGACCAGCTCGGTAACGATCAACCCGATGCTGACGGCCTGATGGGATACAACGGTGGCGGTGTCGGCGTCCGTTTCGACTTTAAGAGAGATCGGCCGACTTTCGCCGATCATCGATTGCGCCAACGTCTCGCACAATTTCGTCAAATAGTTGCCCATCATGATCGGCGCGCCGCGACCGGTAACCTGCAAATGCTGTTGCACGGCGGCAATCGACAGAACCCGCTGATGCGCATCTTCCAGTTGCAGGCGCGTTTCCTCCGACTGAACCGTTCGCGCCTTCATGAGCAGGATACTTGCAATGATTTGAAGGCTGTTGGCGACACGGTGCTGCATTTCCAGCAGCAGCATATCCTTCTCCAGCAGCAGTTCCTGTACCCGCTCCTCAACGGCGCGCCGGTCCGTAACGTCCTCGAAGGCCAGCAGTGTGGTGGTATGTCCCGCATCCGCGTAGAATACCTGGCGCGCGTTCAGGAGCATGATGCGCCGCCCAACGCGAGGAAAATCGCGATCGACTTCGTATCCTTCGACCGTCGCATCATCCTTGGCGATCGTTTCGAGAATTGTGCGAAGCTCCGGGATATTCCATTGACCATCTTCGATCTCATAAATCGGATGTCCGCGGATATCCTGATCGACGAGATGGAAGGTCTGATAGAAAGCCCGGCTTGCGGCAACGATGAGCAGCTCCTGGTCGAGCACCAGAAGAGGGTCGCGGATGGTGTCGACGATGGCGCGTGCCAGTGCGGCGGTGTCTGGAATGGCGGCGAATGGCATTTCGACGGTCCGCCTCGATATCAAGCGAGGGCAACAAGCGTGAATTTCTCTTGAAGCTGCCGCGAACGACGGGATGCCTCGTCCCGGCATCGCATTGCATGGTGTCGCGTCAAGGCGAGGATGCGCCTTTACGGAAGGGAAGTCGACCGGCAAGTCGGGTGTCCGACACTAAAAGTCGGGCAATTTTTGCGGTCGCATTCAACTCGAAAGCATCTCTAATTTCCGCAATCGTGCGCCTGCTGAACCGCCACTGGCGGCCTCAAAAATACTTCCGAGCTGTCGGTTACCGCGCCAGCCGCGGTGGCGGCCTCTGCCCCATCCGTAGTGGTGGCCGCTCTCCCTGGAAGGCCGGTTTTCGTTCGACGCTACTTCACCCGTCGTCCCTTGAAAAAACCGGCATTGGTGGTGTTCTGCCTGACGTTGGCGGTGTCGCCCTGCTCAGCGGTGTTGATTTCACCCTTGTTTGCGGGAGAATCCTTGTTCACCTGGGTGTCGTCACCCGTGCCCTTGTGACTGCGGTTGGCCGGCGGCACTGGCGGCATTTCGTTGTGGCGCGACATGAGATCTCCGTCGTTATTGTCGTGACGCTTCCCAACGGCCGCTGCAGGCTATTCCGCCGGAAGCCCCGTTCCATCTGCCGGACCCGACATTTCCGTTGAGCTGGCCGTTCGCGTAAGCACCACGGATTGTGACCCTTACAAAACCTTCCCGTCCGATGCTGCCCGAAACATCCGCCACACCCGAAACCCTTCCGTTGGCAACCGTGAGCGGATAGCGAACGGACGGTTCGCAATTTCCGGCCCTTGTCAGAACTGTCACGTTCCAAAGCCCGTCGTACGGCTGTTGGGCGAAGGCAGGCGCGATCGTGGAGGCCGCTGTAATCAAGCTGAAAGCAAGTATGCGTCGTGTTGCCATGTACTGCCTCCTATCGGCGCGCAGTTGCCAAACGAGCGTCGAGAATCATCACCCCCGGACTCGCCGCTGCTAAAAAAGGACGTGTCGAAGTTGCGCCAGACCTGCTGCAAACAATTTCAGGCGGCCGGTCGAAGAGCCAACCTATCTGCTTTGGCCAAGGCGATTGCTTCGCTCGCTTTGACCTGAGGCGATTCCGTCCACAACCGCTGGAACTATAAAGAGTTCCGCCAATGCAAATTATAAATAGCCTTTTCAATTAAGGCAGAGCATGAGCGGATCCGCGCCGCCTTAAGGGCTTGAGATCATTGCGGGTGGCTTGGGGCCACCGTCAATGACGGGGCGAGATCTGAAGTTCCAACAGCGCCATTCTTTGCAACGTCGCCGGATCTCTCTCGCCTTCGTTGGCAGTGCGAAGGATGGATTCGGCTATGGATTGCACATGTGCGGAACTCACCGGCTCGGGCAGCGACGCAACCGCTGCGTCCAGGGCATTTTTCATGATGCTTATGGTTTCAGGCGGAAACGATACGTTCGAGAAGTCTTTCATTTCAGGTTAGTCTCAATTGAATTCTTGAAGGCAACGTTGCCGCCAGACCAAGTCGCCGAAGGGGAATTGGTTCATTCAAGATGGGAAATCACTGGCTCCCGCCGTGCCGGGCTCGAAGGATGGCGTCAAATGCCCGGTATCGGTCGAAAGCGCCTTTTGACCGTGCGTCGATCACTTCCAGAAACAGGGTTGAGAATTCCGCTCCGCGAAGCCGTTTCGGCTCCATGAGCAAAAGCGGAGGGCGGGTTCATCCGCCGCTCCGCTTGAGATAATTTTCAGGCGATCTCGCCGTTGGGCGCGCTCCGGTCAGGCCTTGGCGGCGACATCCTCCAGCCCGCGATTGCGCGGCTCGACGCCCCAGGCCCACACCACCACGATCTGGACGACGACGAGGCCGATCATCAGCCAGACCACGCCGGGCAGCTTGTAGGACGCCATCAGGCTGCCAACGATGAAGGGCGAGACCACGGTGGCGCCGCGCCCGAGCGTGTTGCAGATGCCGTTGGCGCGCAGGCGGATCTCGGTCGGGAACAGCTCCGGCGTATAGACCCCGAACAGGATCGCGGTCTGCACATAGATCGCGACGATCAGCACGAAGCCGACCGAGAGCACGATCGCCGGATCGGAGGCCGCGTTGAAGCGGGCATAGATGTAGCCGGCGATGATGGTGACGACCGAGGCCCCGATGATGCTGATCCGCCGCCCGATCGTATCAGACAAATAGGCGCCGAGCGCGCAGCCGACCAGCGAGGCCCCCGACAGCACCAGCGTATAGGCCAGCGAATTGGCGATGGTCAGCCCCTGGCCGAGGAAGAACTGCGGCAGGAAAATTACAAAACCGAAGATCAGGGTGTTGATGGTGATCAGCACCCAGCAGCCGACCAACAAACGCTGCAGCAGCGGCGGCTTGAGCATGTCGGCGGCGTCGACCTGCGCGACCTGAGCCGGCACCACCACCGGCGGCAGCGCGCCGCCGCCGGAAGATTCCTTCTCGATTTGCTGCATCAGCGCTTCGGCTTCCTCGGTGCGGCCCTGCGACTCGAGCCAGCGCGGCGATTCCGGCAGGTTCTTGCGCAGATACCAGACGATCAGCGAGCCGAAGCCGGCAATGACGAACATCGGCCGCCAGCCGAACGCCGGGATGATGAGATAGCCGAGCAGCGCGGTCACCGGGAATCCGGCCACCACCAGAAACGCCATCATCGACAGCCAGCGCCCGCGCGTTTTCGGCGGCACGAATTCGGTCAGGGTCGAATAGCCGACCACGATTTCGGCGCCCAGGCCGAGACCCTGCACGAAGCGGCAGGCGATCAGCTGCGTCATGTCCTGCGCGAAGGCGGCCGCCAGCGACGCCAGCCCGAAAATCAAAAGATTGATCTGGTAGGTGAACCGCCGTCCCATCTTGTCGCCGACAAATCCGGTGATCAGCGCGCCCAGCGTCATGCCGACAAAGGTTAGCGAGATGAATTGCAGGTTTTGCGGCACGGTGGAGAATTTGGTCTGCACCGCGGAGGCCAGCACGCCGCCGGCGATATAGAGGTCGTAGCCGTCGAAGAACATGCCGGCGCCGACCAGCCAGAAAATCCGGTAGTGAAACGACGAGATCGGCAGCCGGTCGAGACGCGCGCCGGCGTTGACTGCGTGAGCCATGAGAAGATTCCCCCCTGCGTGGGCCGGTCTTGGATCGCCGGCTGCCGGCAATGCTAGTCAAGACGGAAAGGGAAAGCTACCGCCGTGGGTCATTCATCCCCGTCGTCCCGGCCAAGCGAAGCGCGAGCCGGGACCCATAACCACCGATCTGAATTTTTGCGGCGACTGGAGCACCAGCCATGCTAACCACAAACACCTGGGGTTATGGGTCCCTGCTTTCGCAGGGACGACAATAACCTCCGGCGGCGCTCACGCGTTCTTCAGCGCGACCCGGAATTCGGCTTCAGTCTTGGATTTCACCTCGTCGAGCGTGACGCCGTCGGCGAGTTCGACCAGCGCCATGCCGTCCTTGCCGTGCTTGTCGATGGTGAAGACGGCGAGATCGGTCACCACCATGTCGACCACCTTCTCGCCGGTCAGCGGCAAATTGCACTTCTTCAGCAGTTTCGGGCCGTCCTTGGCGGAATGCTCCATCACCACCACGACGCGCTTGACGCCGGCGACGAGGTCCATCGCGCCGCCCATGCCCTTGACCATCTTGCCGGGGATCATCCAGTTGGCGAGATCGCCGTTCTGCGCGACCTGCATCGCGCCCAGGATCGACAGGTCGATATGCCCGCCGCGCACCATGCCGAAGGATTCGGCGCTGGAGAAATAGCTGGTCGACGGCAATTCGCTCACCGTCTGCTTGCCGGCGTTGATCAGGTCGGCGTCTTCCTCGCCCTCGTAAGGAAACGGGCCCATGCCGAGCATGCCGTTCTCGCTCTGCAGGCTGACGTCGATGCCGTCGGGGATGTAGTTCGACACCAGCGTCGGGATGCCGATGCCGAGATTGACGTAGTAGCCGTCGCGCAGTTCCTTGGCGGCGCGGGCGGCCATCTGTTCGCGGGTCCAGGCCATCAGACTTCCTCTCCGGTTCCGGCCGGCGCAGCCTTGCCGGGGCGCGGCCTTGTGTTGCGGAATTCGATGCGCTTCTTGGCGTTGCCGACCTCGATCATGCGCTTGACGAAAATGCCGGGGGTGTGGATGTGGTCGGGATCGATCTCGCCGGCCGGCACCAGGTGCTCGACCTCGGCCACGGTGATCTTCGCAGCGGTCGCCATCATCGGATTGAAATTGCGCGCGGTCTTGCGATAGACGAGGTTGCCTGAGGTGTCGCCCTTCCAGGCGTGGACGATGGCCAGATCAGCGAACAGGCCGCGCTCCATGATGTATTTCTCGCCGTCGAAAATCTTTTCTTCCTTGCCCTCGGCGATCAGCGTGCCGACCCCGGTCCTGGTGTAGAAGGC
>DATNMT010000304.1:0-2164 GCA_035602495.1 Bradyrhizobium sp. | reverse complement strand
CGTCTTGATGATGTCGACCAACAACATCCTGCATCCGGCGAACGGCCAGCCGATCATCGTGCCGTCGCAGGACATCGTGCTCGGCCTGTACTACCTCTCGATCATGACCGACAACGGTCCGGGCCAATGGAAGCTCGAACTGCACTCGGAGGAAGAGCTCAAAAAGGACCCGAAGAAGGTCAACGCCGTACAGGGCTTCTATCGCGAGACCAGCGAAGTCGAGCAGGCGTTGCAGCAGAAGGCCGTCGGACTGCACAGCAAGATCAAGTATCGCTGGAACGGCATCGGCGAGGACGGCAAGCCGGTGTCGCGCTGGTATGAGACGACGCCGGGCCGCGTCATTCTCGGCTCGGTATTGCCGAAGCTGGCGAAGACGCCGTTCGACCTCGCCAACAAGCTGATGACGAAGCGCGAAATCTCCGGAATGATCGACACGGTGTATCGCCACTGCGGTCAGAAGGAGACCGTGATCTTCTGCGACCGCGTCATGGCGCTCGGCTTCCACCACGCGTTCAAGGCCGGCATCTCGTTCGGCAAGGACGACATGGTGGTGCCGCACTCCAAGAAGGCGACCGTCGAGAAGACGCGCGACCTCGTCAAGGAGTTCGAGCAGCAATACAACGACGGCCTCATCACCCAGGGCGAGAAGTACAACAAGGTAGTCGATGCCTGGTCGAAGTGCACCGAAACCATCGCCGAAGCGATGATGAAGGAGATCTCGGCGTCGCGGCCCGGGCCGGAGAAGGGTCAGGAAGCCCAGGTCAACTCGATCTTCATGATGGCGCATTCCGGCGCGCGCGGCTCGCCGGCGCAGATGCGCCAGCTCGCCGGCATGCGCGGGCTTATGGCCAAGCCGAGTGGCGAGATCATCGAGAGCCCGATCATCGCGAACTTCAAGGAAGGCCTCTCGGTGCTCGAGTACTTCAACTCGACCCACGGCGCCCGCAAGGGCCTCGCCGACACGGCGCTCAAGACGGCCAATTCCGGCTATCTGACGCGGCGCCTGGTCGACGTAGCGCAGGACTGCATCATCACCGATGTGGACTGCGGCACGACGCGCGGCATCAAGGTGCGGGCGATCATCGACGCCGGCACCGTCGTCGCCTCGCTGGCAAGCCGAATCCTCGGCCGCACCACGGCCGAGGACGTGCGCGACCCGTCGGGCAACACCGTCCTGGTGCCGAACGCGACCTTGCTCGAGGAGCCGCACGTCGAGAAGCTCGTCAATGCCGGCGTGCAGGAGATCAAGATCCGCTCCGTGCTCACCTGCGAGACCGGCAGCGGCGTTTGCGGCCTGTGCTACGGGCGCGATCTCGCCCGCGGCACGCCGGTCAATATGGGCGAGGCGGTGGGCGTCATCGCTGCGCAGTCGATCGGCGAGCCGGGCACCCAGCTCACCATGCGCACGTTCCATATCGGCGGCGCGGCGCAGATCTCCGAGCAGTCGTTCGTCGAGTCGAACTTCGAGGGCACCATCAAGATCAAGAACCGCAACGCCGCCAAGAATTCGGACGGCGACTTGATCGCGATGAGCCGCAACCTCATCGTTGCCGTCACCGATCCCGACGGCACCGAACGCGCCGTGCACCGTATTACCTACGGCGCCAGGCTGAAAGTCGACGAAGGCGATCATATCAAGCGCGGCCAGCGCATCGCCGAGTGGGATCCTTACACCCGCCCGATCCTCACCGAGGTCGATGGCATCATCGGCTACGAGGATATTGTCGAAGGTCAGTCGTTGACCGAGACGCTCGACGAGTCGACCGGCATCGCCAAGCGTGTTGTCATCGATTGGCGCTCGGGCTCCGCCCGCGGCCAGCAGGACCTGCGCCCGGCGCTGGTGGTCAAGGGCAAAGACGGCAAGATCCTCAAGCTCAGCCGCGGTGGCGACGCCCGCTCGCTCTTGGCAGTGGACGCCATCATCTCGGTCGATCCCGGCGTGCATGTCGGCGCCGGCGACGTCATCGCCCGTATCCCGACCGAAAGCGCCAAGACGCGCGACATTACCGGCGGTCTGCCGCGGGTGGCGGAGCTGTTCGAGGCGCGGCGGCCGAAGGAATCGGCGGTCATCGCCGAGATTTCCGGCACGGTGCGGTTCGGCCGCGACTACAAGAACAAGCGGCGCATCACCATCGAGCCGGCCGGCAAGGATGAGGAGCCCAGG
>DATNMT010000299.1:0-19445 GCA_035602495.1 Bradyrhizobium sp. | reverse complement strand
CGATGCCGGAACTGGTCGCGGCGTTCCACTCGCTGGTGGGCATGGCCGCGGTGCTGGTCGCAGCCGGCGCGTTCTACGCGCCCGAGGCCTTCGACATCGGCACCCCTGGCCATATCCATCCGCAAAGCCTCGTCGAGATGTCGCTCGGTGTCGCCATCGGCGCGCTGACTTTTACCGGCTCGGTGATCGCGTTCCTGAAGCTGTCGGCGCGCATGAGCGGCGCGCCGATCATCCTGCCGGCGCGGCACGTCATCAACATCGTTCTCGCGCTCGCGCTGGTGTTTTTCATCGTCCATATGGTGATCTCCGTCAGCGCAATCGACTTCTGGCTGATCACGCTCCTGGCGCTGGCGCTCGGCGTGCTCATGATCATCCCGATCGGCGGCGCCGACATGCCGGTCGTGATCTCGATGCTGAACTCCTATTCCGGCTGGGCCGCCGCCGGTATCGGCTTCACGCTGGGCAATTCGGCGCTGATCATCACCGGCGCGCTGGTCGGTTCATCCGGCGCGATCCTGTCCTACATCATGTGCCACGCGATGAACCGTTCTTTCATCTCGGTCATCCTCGGCGGTTTCGGCGGCGAGACCGCGGCTGCGGGGGCAGGTGCGGGCGGGGAAGTGCGCCCCGTAAAGCTCGGCTCGGCCGACGATGCCGCCTTCATCATGAAGAACGCGCAGAAGGTCATCATCGTGCCCGGTTACGGCATGGCGGTGGCGCAGGCGCAGCACGCGCTGCGCGAGATGGCCGACAATCTCAAGAAGGAGGGCGTCGAGGTGAAGTATGCGATTCATCCCGTCGCCGGCCGCATGCCCGGCCACATGAACGTGCTCTTGGCCGAAGCCAACGTGCCCTATGACGAGGTGTTCGAACTCGAGGACATCAATTCGGAATTCGCCCAGGCCGACGTCGCCTTCGTGATCGGCGCCAACGACGTCACCAACCCGGCGGCCGAGGATGATCCGAAATCGCCGATCTACGGCATGCCGGTGCTGCAAGTCTGGAAGGCCGGCACCGTGATGTTCATCAAGCGCTCGCTCGCCTCGGGCTATGCCGGCATCGACAATCCGCTGTTCTACCGCGACAACACCATGATGCTGCTCGGCGACGCCAAGAAGATGACCGAGAATATCGTCAAGGGGATGTAGCGGAGCCGGGCCATGACCGCGCTCAAATGGCTCGTCGGTCTGCTGGCGAGCGGCTATCTCGCCGGTCTCGCTGTCCTTTACTTCGCGCAACGGTCGTTCATCTTTCCGATTCCGCCATCGGGACATTCAATCCCTGAAGCTGTCGGCTATCCGGAGGCGGAAGAACACATTCTGACCACGGCGGATGGCGAGAAGGTCATCGCCTGGTACGTGCCGGCAAAGCCGGGTCATCCGGTCGTGCTTTATTTTCACGGTAACGGAGATTACGTGGCCGGATTCTTCGGCCGCTTTCACGACATCATCGCGGACGGGATCGGCATCGTCGCGTTGTCGTATCGGGGCTATGCCGGCTCGAGCGGGCGGCCCTCCGAGCAAGGTTTGCTGCTGGACGCGGCAGCGGCCTACGCCTTCACGGCGGCGCGATACGGTGCGGACCGGATTGTCGTCTGGGGCTTTTCACTCGGCACCGGCGTCGCGGTCGCGCTGGCCGCCAAGCATCCGGTCGGCAAGCTGATCCTGGAAGCGCCCTATACGTCGCTCGCGGACGTCGCCGCCGCGGCGTTTCCGTTTTTGCCTGTGCGCTGGCTGATCCGGGACCAATTTCACTCCGACGAGCGCATTGCGCGGGTCACGGCTCCGCTGCTGATGATGCACGGCGCGCGCGATCCCACCATTGCGATCGGTTTTGGCGAGCGACTGTTTGCACTCGCCCATGAGCCGAAACAATTCGTACGGTTTGCCGAGGGCGGCCATAACGACCTCGACGATTATGGTGCGATCGATGTGGTTCGGAGGTTCATCGATGCTCCGAGGGGCTGACGGCCGGCCTTGTTTGTCGCATAGTTCATTTCCCGGATTCAAGGAATTGGCGATATGAGCGCGCACGGCCCGATGCCGCGATCGGCGTGGATTTTCCCGGCGCTGGCCGTTTTGCTTTTTGCCGGCGCGATAGCGCTCGGTATCACCTTCACGCCGTCGCCCGCGGGGCTGGCGTTTGCCGCGGCGCTGCTGGTCATCCTGTTCGGCACCGTGTTCGCGGCCGTGCATCATGCCGAGGTGATCGCGGAACGGATCGGCGAGCCCTATGGCACGCTGCTGCTGACGCTGGCGGTCACCGTGATCGAGGTCGCGCTGATCGCCACCATCATGCTCGGCGACAAGCCGGTGCCGACCCTGGCCCGCGATACCGTGTTCGCGGTGGTGATGATCGTCTGCAATGGTCTGGTCGGAATCTGCATCCTGGCCGGCGGCCTGCGCTACCGCGAACAGGATGTTCAGGTCACGGGATCGAGCCTCTATCTCAGCGTCCTGATCGTGATGGCGACCATCACGCTGATCATGCCCAATTACACGCTCACCACGCCGGGGCCGGTCTATTCGGCGGCCCAGCTTGGCTTTGTCAGTGTCGTCACCATCCTGCTTTATGGCGTGTTTCTTTATACGCAGACGATCCGGCATCGCAGCTATTTCGTCAGCGAAGCCGCCGACGCCGGCGACGACGGCATGCCCGTGTCGAACCGGGTTTTAGGTCTGAGCATCATGCTGCTGCTGGTCGCCCTGCTGGCGGTGGTGCTGCTCGCCAAGAAATTTTCGCTGGTGGTGGATTTTGCCACCGCCAGGATCGGTGCGCCGCCGGCCTTTGCCGGCGTGCTGGTGGCGCTGTTGATCCTGCTGCCGGAGAGCGTCGCGGCGATTGCCGCCGCGCGCAAGAACGACCTGCAGAAGAGCATCAATCTCGCGCTCGGCTCGTCGGTTGCGACCATCGGTCTGACCATCCCGGCGGTCGCGGTGGCGGCCTACGCGCTGGACAAGCAACTGGTGCTCGGGCTCAATGGGCAGGAGATGGTGCTCTTGGTGATGACCTTCATCCTGAGCATGCTCACCTTCGCGACCGGCCGCACCAATATCCTGTTCGGACTGGTTCACGTGGTGGTATTTGCCGTCTTCGTGTTCCTGGTGTTCGTCCCCTAGAGGAAATCGCGACCATGCTCAGCGCCAAATCGGATGTTCAGGTCGACACGGCCGAGGTCCGGGTCACCGAATGGCGGCTGGCGCCCGGCAGCGCCACCGGCCATCACATCCACGGGATGGATTATGTCATCGTGCCGGTGACGGCTGGCGAAATGACCATCGTGGCGCCCAACGGGGAGCGTTCCAAGGCGCAGCTTGCGGTCGGCAAGTCCTACTTCCGCAAAGCGGGCGTCGAGCACGACGTGCTCAACGAAACGGCAGCCGAAATCGTGTTCCTGGAAGTCGAATTGAAACCATAGACGTTCGTTTACCAATTGCCACCGATCTGTCGCAGTTGATCCCTCAATGCGCCTCAAAGTTCCAGCATCAGTCCGGTGCGGGGAGTGGCCGGCATGCTGAAATACCTCACTAAAATTGCGATGGACATATTGCCCTCGGTGGTTGCGACCATCCTCGGGGCTTATATCGTCAATCATTACATCATTGCCAAGCCCGCCGCGGTCGCGCCGACGACCGCTGCGGTGTCCTCGGTCGACCCGAAAAAGCCCGAGGCGAGCAAGTCCACCGCGACATCGGCCGACGTCGGCAACATCCCGCAGCCGGGCGTGACGGCGAAGGGAATCTCTGAAAAGGCCATGCTCGAGAAGACCGCCGCCGAACGGCCCTCGGTGGTGGAAAAATCCGCTGAAAGACCCGCTGAAAAACCCGCTGACAAGCCGGCGGAGACCGCAAGCATCCCGGTCGAGACCCGGCCCCACCCGCGCGAAAGAGTGATCGCCAGGTCGGTCCCGGCACCGGTCGCACCCGCGGCGGGGACGGTTGCCCCGGTGATTGCCGCGCCGAATACGGCGCCGCCGGTTGAGACGGCGGCCCCTGTGGAAGAGCACCGCGACGCCAATGAACTGGCGCGCGCCGCGATCGAGCGGCTGCGTGGCACCGGCGAGGCGTCGCCGCGGACGCAGCAAGCCGCACGCACCCCGGATGCCGTCCACATCCCGGATACGCCCCGCGTCGTATTGGCGCCTTCGATCGCGACCGCGCCGCCGGTTCGGCCGCTTCCACCGCCGATCGTGGTCGCGACGCCGCCGGTCGAGACCACCGGGTCCACGCCGGGACCATCGCGGACGGCGGCCATCGACCGCCCGACGCCGCCGGCCGACATTCCTGTGTCTTCGCCCTCCTCGGGACCGGGGCCGCTCGACCTGCGTGCCGAGACCGTGGAGCCTGCAAGGCGGGAACATACGTCGGTCGCCCAAGACATGCTGTTGGCGGCGAAGTCGGTGTTTCACGCGGTATTGCCCAAGCAGCTGGAGCCTCGGTCCGATTGATCGGAGCCGGTTTTCGCCGCAAGCAGGTCTATTCGTAGCTCTGGCCGGGTCTGCCGCCGACGCGCGCGAAGCCGGCTCGCGCGGTTTCATCTCGGGGACGCAAGTTGATGGCGCGGGCGAATGAGCCGGCGGCCTTGGTCTTTTCGCCGAGCCGTTCATAGGCAAGCCCGCGGGTGGTCCATACTTGCGCGTTCTGCGGCTCGGCCTGCGCCGCCTCGTCGAGGTCGGCGGCCGCCTCCCTGACCTTGTCTACCGCGAGATAGCTGATTGCGCGCCCGAGCAGCGGTTCGGCCCGCTGCGGCGTCAGGCCATTGGCCGCGGTGAAATCGTCGATCGCCAGCTCATGGCGTTTTTCGCCCTGGTGGAGCAGGCCGCGATTATACAGGGCGTCGGCGTTGTGAGGATCGAGCGCGATTGCGTGATCGAACTCGGCGAGCGCCTCTTCGTTCTTTCCGGATCGCACCAGCGCCTGGCCGCGCAAATTGCAGGTCTGCGCCTCGGTCACGTCGGTGCCGGCGGGAGCGGGCTTGGGCGCCTCGTAGCCGGGCTCCGGCGACAACGACCCCAGATTGACCGAGCAGCCGCACAGCGCGATCGCGACCAACGCCATCGGCAATGACGCGCGGCAGCCGAAACGCGACGCTCCGGAAAAAAGCTCGGGAACCGGAAAGGCCATGAATGCGGGATACTCGCGCGGCTTACCCAGCCACTGGTAGCCTGCCGCGCCTCAAAAATCATCGTCCAAAAAGAATAACGCGGGCACCGAGGCCCGCGTCATCATTTTAGTTTGCGTGATTCACGATCAGCGCGATCCGCGCGGACCCGCGCCGGGACCGCCGCGGCCGCCGCCCGGACCACCGCGCTCGGCGCCGGGACCGGCGCCAAACACCGGCTTCGGCTTCATCGGCAGCAGGCCTTCGCGCTGCAGCTTCTTGCGGGCGAGCTTGCGCGCGCGGCGCACGGCTTCGGCCTTTTCACGGGCCTTCTTTTCGGAGGGCTTTTCATAATGGCCGCGGAGCTTCATCTCGCGGAAGATACCCTCGCGCTGCATCTTCTTCTTCAGCGCCTTGAGGGCTTGATCGACATTGTTATCGCGAACGAGAACCTGCACGCGGCATCCTCTTTCAATTGTTCGATTTGGATTCTGCTAAAGCAAAGGGCCGGCGAAAGGCCTGGCCCCCAACCTTGAGCGCGCGGATGTATCAGACAAAGCCACGAATGTCCACCTTCGCGAGATCATTTGTGCGGCATTGGCCAGGCCAAATCGGACGATTTGGCTGCCGATCAGGCGGTTTTTGGCGGCACGCCGACCTGCGTCACATGCCCCATCTTGCGCCCCGGCCGCGGCGCGCCCTTGCCGTAAAGATGGACGGTAGCACCCGGGACGGTCAGCCACTCCTCATAGCCGAGGATGTCGTCCCCGATCAGATTGGTCATGGTGACCGGACCGTGCCGCACCGGCTTGCCCAGCGGCCAGCCGGCGATGGCGCGGATATGTTGCTCGAATTGCGAGATCGATGCGCCGTCGAGCGTCCAGTGCCCGGAATTATGCACCCTTGGCGCGATTTCGTTGACCAGCACGTTCGGTCCGCCATTGGTCTGCACCACGAACATCTCGACCGCGAGCACGCCGACATAGTTCAGCGCGTTCGCAATGCTCTCCGCGATCGCGCGCGCGCGCGCCGCCAGCGCGTCGGAAATATCGGCCGGCGCGCGCGAGATCTTCAGAATATGGTCGCGATGCTCGTTTTCGGTGACGTCGAAGCATTCGACGTGACCGTCAGCCGAGCGCGCGGCGATCACCGAGATCTCTCGCTCGAACGGGATGAAGGCTTCGAGGATGGCGGATTTGGTGCCGAGATCGGCCCAGACCCGGTCCAGATTGTCGCCGTCGCGGATAATGGCCTGACCCTTGCCGTCGTAACCGAAGCGGCGGGTCTTCAGCACGGCCGGAAGCCCGATGCGCCCGACCGCCGCGTGCAAGGCGGCTGCCGACGACACATCGACGTAGTCGGCGGTGCCGATACCCAGCCGTTTGACAAAATCCTTCTCGGCGAGGCGATCCTGCGTCGTTTCCAGGATTTTGCGCTCGGGCAGCACCGGACGGCGGGCCCCCAGGATCATGGCCGCGGCCGCCGGCACGTTCTCGAATTCATAGGTGATGACGTCGACGTCGCCCGCGAACAGTTCCAGCGCCTCGACATCGGCATATTCCGCGCAGGTCGCGTGCAACACGACGTCGAACGCCGGCGAGTCCGGGTCCGGTGAAAACACCTGGCAGCGCAGGCCGAGCCGCGCCGCCGCCATGGCCAGCATCCGGCCCAATTGTCCGCCGCCGAGAATTCCGATGGCGTCGCCGGGCTTCAGCTTCACCTGATGCGAGGCGGTCACGCAGATCCCTCCGGGCGCTCGGCAACCGCCTCGGTCTGCGCCTTGCGCCAGGCGGCGAGCCTGCCTGCGAGCGCGGGATCGTTCAGCGCCAGCACGCTGGCAGCCAACAGCGCGGCATTGACGGCGCCGGGTTTGCCGATCGCCAGCGTCCCGACCGGCACGCCGGCGGGCATCTGGACGATGGAATAAAGCGAATCGACGCCGGACAACGCCTTGGATTCAATGGGAACGCCAAAGACCGGCAATTCGGTCAGCGAGGCCGTCATGCCGGGCAGATGCGCCGCGCCCCCGGCGCCTGCGATGATGATCTTGAATCCGGCCGCTCTGGCGCCTTTGGCAAAGGCGAACAGCCGGTCCGGGGTCCGATGCGCCGAAACGATGTGTTTCTGGCTTGCGATGCCCAGCGCGCCCAGGGTTTCGGCGGCATGGCGCATGGTTTCCCAGTCCGACTGGCTTCCCATGATGATAGCGACGGGGGCGGGCATACGGTTAATTCTTTCGGGAATCCAAAAACATAGGCCGGATTATAGGATCGGCCCAAGGTTCGGCAAGGCGTGGCAAGGGGTCCGGAATGGACTATCCTGTCTTGGTGAATTCCGGCAAGCCTTCTTAGCGATGACGAAGAAGAAGAAAATCAGGGCGACGCGGCCGCCAGCCGCGAAACGCCGCAAGAATCGTGTGGCACCGGGAAAGACCGCGCCGCGGCGCCCGGCGTCCACGGTCGCGCCCGATGACGCCAAGCCGGCGGTTCGCCGGCTCCGGGGGCGATTGGCGCAGGCGCTGCAGCGGATCGAGGAACTGCAGGCGCACGCCGATACCGATTTCCTGCTGGATATTCCGAACCGGCGCGGTTTCGAGCGCGAGCTGCTTCGCGCGATTTCCTACATCAAGCGCTATCGTGCGAGCGGCGCGCTGATCGTGCTCGACGTCGATCGGTTGAAGCCGATCAACGATGCCTTCGGGCACGCCGCGGGCGACCAGGTGCTCAAGGCGATCGTGGCGGAGCTGCTCCGCCATGTACGCGCTTCCGATGTGATCGGCCGGCTCGGCGGCGACGAATTCGCACTCTTGTTGTGGAACCTGACCGAGACCGATGCGCGAGCCAAGGCGGCATCGCTGGAAGCCGCCATTGACGAACTCACGTTCACCTTTCAGGGCAGCACGGTGACGGCGGGCGCCTCCGCTGGCGTTGCGATACTCGGGCCCCAGGCGGACGCCGGCAGGGCGCTGGAGGAAGCCGACAGCGCGATGTATGTGCGCAAGGCGCAGCGGCGGCATGAAGCGGGAGCAGGACCGTGACCATCAAACCCATCCCATTTACGCTTCGTATCGCCGACGCCGACATAACCGACCTTCGCGAGCGCCTTGCCCGCTCGCGTTTCCCGGACCAGGCGCCGGGCGAAGCCTGGGCCTATGGCACCGACGTCGGCTATCTGCGCGAGCTCGCCGAATACTGGCGCAAGGATTTCGACTGGCGGGCCGAGGAAGCCGCGCTCAACGCCTTTCCGCAATTCCGCGTCCCGCTCGACGGCATCGACCTGCATTATTTGCACGTGCCAGGCGTTGGCCCCGACCCGATGCCGCTGTTGCTGCTGCACGGCTGGCCGGGCTCGGTGTTCGAATTTCTCGAGATCATCCCGCGGCTCACCGATCCGGGGCGCTTCGGCGGCGACGCCCGCGACGCCTTTACGGTGGTGGCGCCGTCGCTGCCGGGATATGGCCTGTCGTTCCGGCCCGGCCAGAAGCGGTTTGGCGTTCCCGAAATGGCGGATTGTGTCGCAGCCCTCATGCATGACGTGCTCGGCTATCGCAAATTCGCCGCGCAAGGCGGCGACTGGGGAGCCGCGGTCACCAGCCGGCTCGGCTATGCGCATGCGGAACGGATGATCGGCATCCACATCAATCTGATGATGGCCGCGGGCCGCGATGCCTCCGCATTTCCCAATCCGACCGAGGAGGAGCAGCGCTATTTGAAGGAGCTTGCGCACTGGATGCGTGAAGAGACCGGTTATCAGTCGATCCAGGGCACGCGCCCGCAGACGCTGGCCTTCGCGCTGACGGATTCGCCGGTGGGCCTGGCGGCGTGGATCGTGGAGAAATTCCGCGCCTGGTCGGATTGCGACGGCGACGTCGAGCGCGCGATCGGCCGCGACCGCATGCTCGCCGACATATCGCTCTATTGGTTTACCGGCGCGATCGGCTCGTCGTTCTGGCCCTATTATGCGCGGCTGCACGGCTCGGCGATCCTGCCGGCCGGTGGTACGATTTCAGTGCCCACCGGTTACGCGCAATTCCCGCGCGAGATCCTCAAGCCGCCGCCCACCGCCGCGGCGCGCGTGTTCACCGACATTCGCCGCTGGAGCGTCATGCCCAAGGGCGGACACTTCGCGGCGCTCGAACAGCCGGAACTGCTTGCCGGCGAGGTGCGCGCTTTCTTCCGGGAATTGCGATAACGCCGTGACGGGCGCGCGTCCTACAGCCCGCTCAGATCGTCCGGCACGTTGCCGAATTTCCTGAGCAATTGGGCGTCGCCGAATTCGCCGATCATGGGATCGCCGGTGCGGCTGAAGGCGACGGCGCCAATGCTGCCGGGGACTCGCGACAGCACTTCCGCGCGCCGCAACGCGCCCGACGAACTCTGGCATTCTTCCGCCGCACCCGCCACCGGCGAGCCGGTGTCGTCCTGCAGGAATGGCATTGCGACGTAATAGGTGACATCGGCCATTTTCCTACCTCCGTGTTTTGGCTCCGGTTCGAGCATGATCCGGAAAAGTGGATGCCGGTTTTCCGAAAAGATCATGCTCAGTCAAAACAATGGAGCGGGATGACGATTCGAAGGAACGTCATCCCGCTCTAGGCGGCATCGCTGCTGGAAAATCCTGCCGGAACGCAGCCACTTTCAATCGCCGCCTGCAAGTCCTGCAATTCACCTTCCAGATATTCGTTGGCCATGATCAGCGCCTTGATGGTGCTGCGCAGGTTGCCATCGCACATCGCGATCGCCTGGTCGCAGGCCTGTTCGTAACGGCTGACGTCGGACAGTGAAGCAGCTTCGGACATGGCGAATTCCCTGAAATCTCTGGAAAGGGTGTCCCCAATGTTCCTATTTTGTTCTCATTAAGTCAAGAGGGTCGTTACCCAGTCGACCGATTGGCGCGGGCCAAAGCGGAAGGCCCGGCGAGAGCGGGAACGAAAGCAACATCCGGCGCTTATTGCCTATTCGCAGGGAGTAGGGCGGATGGGTCTTGTTGAGTCCGGAAGACCCGTGGTGCTGATCGTCGAGGACGAGTTCCTGCTCCGAATCGATGCGGTCCAAATGGTGGCCGCCGCCGGATTTGAGGTGGTCGAGGCTTCCAATGCCGATGAAGCCATCGAAATTCTGGAAGCTCGCCGCGACATCACCGTGGTCTTCACCGATATCCAGATGCCAGGTTCGATGGACGGGCTGAAGCTTGCTCGGGCGGTTCGCGGCCGCTGGCCGCCGATCAAGATTGTCGCGACCTCCGCCCTCGATGTCAGGGAGACCGAACTGCCTGAAGGCGGGCGGTTTTTGCCGAAGCCCTACAGTCCGTTTCAGGTGACCGGCGTGCTGCGCGAGTTGACGGGCGCGTGAATTTAGGACCGGTCATTCCGGGGCCAGAGCGAAGCGATCGAACTACGATGTGCAGTTGCACATCCGAGAATCTCGAGACTCCCCGATGTGCAATTGCGCATCTGAGGTTCGCTCATTTCATTCGCGCCCCGGAATGACGAGGTTAGTTACGCAATGATATCCGGCGTGATCTGGTCTTCGATGAAGGCGATGCGGTCGCGCAGTTGCAGCTTGCGCTTCTTCAATCGTTGCAGCCGCAGCAAATCCGGCGCCGGAGACTGATGCAAGGCATCGATCGCCGCGTCGAGATCGCGGTGCTCCTGGTGCAGCCGTGCGAGCTCGTTTTCGAGTTCGCGCTCATCTTCGTCGGTCATGGTGTACGTTAACTGAAAAACGCGGATGAGTTTGCGAAAGGTGGCGGAAGCCGCTTGCCGGAATATCGTCCTTGCCGGGCGCAGGCGCAAGCTGGCGCCGGTTCCATACTCACGATTCATTACAGATGAGGGTGGAAATATGAGGATGGCATTTTCGTTCCCCATCGACAGATTCCCGCAGTCGTGTAAACTCACTTGTCCGGATCGAATCTGAGGTCTCACCCAACCGAGGAGGTTTCGTATGGCAATTCAGGCGCATCTCGTTGAACTGGAACGGAAACACAAGGTTCTCGAAAACGAATTGCATGAAGCTCTCGTGCACCTTTCAACGGACGACCTGCAAATAGTCGAACTGAAGCGCCGGAAATTGATGGTCAAGGACGCAATCGAGCGGTTGAGGCATACCGCCGAGGATACGCTGCACTAGGCAGCGCTCGCACATAGCGCATTTTTCCCCGGGATGGGCGCGGCGGCGCTCTCCCGGTCGCTCGGCTTTTTATAGCCCTGCCAGCTCGCCGACATGGTCCGCGATCGCCAACGATGACGTCAGTCCCGGCGATTCGATCCCGAACAGATTGATCAGCCCATCGACGCCATGATCCGGCGGCCCCTGGATCAGGAAGTCCTGCGAGGCCACCTTCGGCGGCACGATCTTCGGGCGAATTCCGGAATAGCTCGGCATCAGCGCGCCGTCCGGCAGCGCCGGCCAATAGCGCCGGATTGCCGGATAAAACCGCTCCGCCCGCACCGGATCGACGGCGTAATCGATTCGATCGACCCATTCGACGTCGGGACCGAACCGGGCCTGTCCGGCCATGTCGAGCGTGAGGTGAACGCCGAGCCCGCCGGGCTCCGGCACCGGATAGATCAGGTGCGAAAACGGCGCCCGCGCGCTGCAGCTGAAATAGTTTCCCTTCGCCAGATAGGCCGGCGGTATCAGTTCGAGCGGCATGCCGTCGATGCCGCGTGCGACGGCGGGTGCGCTTAGCCCAGCGGCGTTGACGAGAAGCCGGCATTCGAGCGACATCGGCGCGCTGCCGCCGGCGTCGAGTTCGATACGGCCCTCCGCCGCCCTGGCGCGCAACAGCGGCGTATGAAACGCACAGGCAGCACCGGCATCTTCGGCGTCACCGCGCAGCGCCAGCATGAAGGCATGGCTGTCGATGATGCCGGTGGACGGCGACAATAAAGCGGCGTCGCAGTTCAGCGCCGGCTCCAGCGCACGGGCTTCAGTGCCGGAGAGGGTTTGCAGATCGTCGACGCCATTGGCTTCGGCGTGCGCCCGGATCGACTGCAGTTTTTCGGTTTCCTGCGGCGTGGTCGCGACGATCAGTTTGCCGCAATTGCGATGCGGGATGCCGTGTTCGCCGCAGTATCGGTAGAGCGCCCGCTTGCCGTCGACGCACATCCGCGCCATCAGGCTGCCCGCCTTGTAATAGATGCCGGCGTGGATCACCTCGCTGTTGCGCGAGGAGGTGACGGTGCCGATGCCCTCGGCCGCCTCCAGCACGATCACCTCGCGGCCGGCCTGCGCCAGCCGCCGCGCGACGGCAAGACCGATCACCCCCGCTCCGATAACGACGCACTCAACCTTGTCCATCCATGCCTTCAGATCGATTCGGGTTTGTGACGATGTCCCGCTTAGGTGGGCGCCCGGCCGGGGTCAATCGTGCGCCCGGAAGTTTGGCTCTCCGAGGCGCTGATTTTCCCGAAGAACCCGTTGAATTCGTTTCGGAACGCTTTCAGAACCCGGTGCGCGTTAGGAAAGCATTAATCACGTCAGGGCAATTGCCGTAATTTAAGACACATTTTTGGGTTGCACGGGTACGCGTTTACCTGATCCAAACCCGTCAAGCCAGACACTCCGCCCCGGAAATCCGCGGGTGACTGATGGCTGGCAAGAATTGGCAGGCAGGCTGCAAGAATCTGATTCCTGCGCAGGCCGTCGCGTGCCTGGTCGCCAGCGCTGTGCCGTTTCAGGCCGCCTGGGGCTTGCCGGACAATTTCGCGCCAGCGAGTTATGTCGGCTCCGCCGACCCCAACTTGCTCTGGGAATTGCTGATCGGCGGCATCGTCGTCTGCTCTTTCCTTGCGGCGATCGCGCTTTGGATCCACTCCGCCTTGCGCAAGGTCCGGCGCTCGCAGTTGCGCCGAAATGCGTTCGTCAGCTCCGCCCTGAACAACCTCAGCCACGGCGTTGTCATGACCGATGCCAGGCAGCGGATCGTGTACTGCAACGATCGCTATCTCGAGATCTACGGCCTGGTCCGTTCGGATATCCCCGAAGGCATGACCGGACCGGAAATCCTGAAATTGCGATCAGAGCGCGGCCTGCTCGACTGCAGTGTCGAGGATTTCTACCAACTGGCCGACCGGCCGGAAGGCCTCGTCACCGAACTGCCCAACGGGCGGTCGGTGCTGACCAAATTCTTCGCACTGCCGAACGGCGGTTCGGTGGCGACGCATGAGGATTGCACCGAGCAGCGCAAGCTTTCCAGGCAGCTTGCGTCGACCAAGCAGTTCCTGGAATCGGTGCTCGACAACGTGCCGGTCTGCGTGGCCGCCAAGAGCATCGAAAACGGCCGCTATATTTTCGCCAACCGCGCGTTCGAGCGCTTCTCTCGGTTTTCCCGCGACACCATCGTTGGCCAGCGCGCCGACGAGATCTTCCGGCCCGATACGGCAGCCAGCATCGAGGCGGCCGACCGCGCGGCGCTGGATTCGCCCGATGGCCACTTCCGCAACGAATTCGTGGTGGAGCGCGGCTCCCAGAAGCGCGTTCTCTCCAGCATGCGGGTGATCGCGCGCGACGAAAGAAACCAGCCGGAATTCCTGATCGCGCTGTTCGACGACATTACCGAACGCCGGTCGCTTTCCGAGGAACTCGAGAACACCAAGAAGTTCCTCGAGCTGATCGTCGACAACATACCGGTCTCGCTGATCGTCGAGCGCGTCAGCGACGGACGCTATCTGCTCGCCAACCGCAGCGCCGAGACCATCCTCAACCGGCGGCGCGAAGACGTCACGGGTCTGACTGCCACCGATATCTTCAATCCGAGAGAAGCCAGGCTGATCGTCGCGCGCGACGAGGCGGCGATCAAGAAGCGCGGGCTGCTCACCGAGGAACATCCGATCAGCACCAAGGACGGGCTGCGGCTGTTCCTGACGCGCCGCATGACCGTGCTGGATGACGCCGGCCAGCCGCAATATCTGATCAAGACCCACGAGGACGTCACCGATCGTCGCCAGACCGAATCGCGCATGGCCCACATGGCGTATCATGACGGCCTGACCGACCTGCCGAACCGCGCCGCCTTCCTGCAGGCGCTGGCGCAGATGATCGAGGCCTGCCAGGGCACCGATGAGGAATTCGCGGTGCTGTCGCTCGACCTCGACGGCTTGAAGGAAATCAACGACGTGTTCGGCCATGCCACCGGCGACAAGCTCCTGATCGAGGTGGCGCGCCGCCTGCAGGCCTCCTCGCGCGGCGGCGTCGTGGCGCGGCTCTCGGGCGACGAGTTCGGACTGATCATCGACGGCAAGCAGCCGGTGGCCGGAATGCTGCTGGCGGAAAAGCTCGCCGAAGCGATCTCGAACGAGTTCCTGATCGACGGCAAATCGGTTCGCACCGGCGTCACCGCCGGCATCTCGGTATTTCCGCACAACGGCGCCGACGCCGCCTCGCTGCTCGCCAATGCCGGCGCCGCCTTGTTCCGCGCCAAGGCGAAGTCGCGCGGCACCATCAGCATCTATGAGCCGGAGATGGACCAGCAGATCCGCGACCGCCGCGTGCTGCACCAGGATCTTTCGCTGGCGATCAAGAACGGCGAGCTGTCGCTGCATTATCAGCCGCAGGCGATGTCGCGCCAGACCGTTGCCGCCAGCGAAGTCGTCGGTTTCGAGGCGCTGGCGCGCTGGATGCACCCGGTGCGCGGCTTCGTTCCGCCGAGCGATTTCATCCCGATTGCGGAGGAGAGCGGCCTGATCGTCGCGATGGGTGAATGGATCCTGCGCGAAGCCTGCCGGGAGGCGGCCTCATGGCCGCTGCCGCTGCAGGTCGCGGTCAACCTGTCGCCGGCGCAGTTCATGCACGGCGATCTGGTCGGGCTGGTTCACTCGATCCTGCTCGAAACCGGCCTGTCGCCGGGCCGGCTCGAGCTCGAGATCACCGAAGGCGTGCTGATCGAGGATTTCGATCGCGGCCTGGCGCTGCTGCGCCGGCTCAAGGCGCTCGGCGTGCGCATCTCGATGGATGATTTCGGCTCAGGCTATTCCTCGCTGAGCTATCTGCAGGCGTTCCCGTTCGACAAGATCAAGATCGACCGCGCTTTTGTCATGAATCTCGGGCGCAACCCGCAATCGGCGGCGATCGTTCGCGCCGTGATCGGCCTTGGCCACGGCCTGGAAATGTCGATCGTGGCGGAGGGGGTGGAAACCCAGGAGCAACTCGGCTTTCTCTCCGAGGAGGGCTGCGACGCGGTGCAGGGCTATTTCATCGGCAAACCGCTGCCGATCGGGCAGTACGCGACGGTGGTCGGGCGCAGTGGCGGCAATACAGCAGCGCCCGCGCGCAAGACCGGCTAGCCATCGATCCGGTCGGGTTAAAGCAATCTTCCGCCTCATTCCTGTTGCGCCTGATCTTCCGGCAAACGCTCCGCGTCATCCCAAGGAAAAACCGGTTTCCTCTTTTCCGCTTCCTGCTCTAAGTCTCTGCGCATGGCGGACTACGATCTTGCGATCATCGGCGGCGGCTTGAACGGCGTCAGCGTTGCGCGCGACGCCGCGGGGCGCGGCCTGCGTGTGATCCTGCTGGAGCAGGGCGACCTCGGTTCGGCCGCATCCTCGGCCTCGCCGCGGCTGATCCATGGCGATCTCGGCCGCTTGGAGCGCCGGGCGTTGCTTCGCGTGCGCGCGGCGCTGGCCGAGCGCGACACCTGGCTGCGGATCGCGCCGCACCTGGTGCGCCCGATGCGCTTCGTGATCCCTGCCCATTCCGACGAGCGTCCGCCATGGCTGTTGCGATCGGGGCTGTTGCTCTACGACCGGCTTGCCCCCGGCAACGGCCTGTCGCCGTCGGTGACCGTCGATGTCACGCACCATCCGATTGGCAATGCGCTGAAGCGGCCGTTCGGCACCGCCTTCGAATATTCCGACTGTTTGGCCGACGATTCGCGGCTGGTGATCGCCAACGCGGTCGACGCCGCGGAGCGGGGTGCGGTGATCCGCACCGGCGCGCGCTGCGTTCGCGCCGACCGGCTCGATGTCTGGCGGCTCGCGGTGATCGACCGTGGTCATCGCCAGGTGATCACGGCCCGCGCGCTCGCCAACGCCTCCGGCGCCTGGACCGCCTCGGTCGCGGAAACCGTCCTGCGCATGCCGCCGCCGCGGGTGGGCGCGGTCCAGATCAGCCAGATCATCGTCCGCCGCCTGTTCGAAACCGACAACGTCTATGTCTTCCAGAACACCGA
The DNA here is from genome assembly GCA_035602495.1 of Bradyrhizobium sp. Lineage (GTDB taxonomy): Bacteria > Pseudomonadota > Alphaproteobacteria > Rhizobiales > Xanthobacteraceae > Bradyrhizobium. The sequence goes on along the minus strand of DATNMT010000299.1, from coordinate 3,173 downwards.
CCGGCGGTTGATTTTCGCCAGTCCCTATGAGCGCGATTTCACGATGATCGGCACCGTCGGCCACGCCTTCAAGGGCGATCCCGCCGCGGTGTCGATGGCAGCTGCCGACGTCGCCTATCTCTGCGATGCCGCCAACCGGTATTTCCGCGAGCGGGTCGAACCCTCCGATGCCGTCAGAATGATTTGCGGCGTCAACATGAGCGTGGATCCTCACACCAGGCACGGCGCGCGCGATGGCGTCTTGACGTTCGAGGCGAGGCGCGGCAAGGCGCCGCTGCTGACGATCTTCGGCGGTGGCGTCACCACCTCGCGGCTGCGCGCGGAGCGGGCGGTCACTCGTCTGACGCCGTTCTATCCGATGTCGCCGCGCTGGACCGCGAAGACGCCGCTGCCCGGCGGCGATTTTTCGTGGACGCAGTTTGACGCGCAGGTCGATCGCGCGCGGGAGCGCTGGCGGTTCCTCGATGAGGCCCAGGCGCAGCGCCTGGTCGGAGCCTACGGCTCGCGCGTGGCTGCCGTGCTCGGCGACGCCAGAAAGCGGACCGATCTCGGTCCGGCCTTCGGCGAGGGGCTTTCGGGCGCCGAGGTGCGTTATCTCATGGCCAAGGAATGGGCGCGGTTCCCCGACGACATTTTGTGGCGGCGCACGAAACTCGGCCTCACCATGCCAGCCGCCGATCGCGAGGCGCTGGCGGCGTTCATGGCGACGCAAGCGCCGTGAACTCCGAGCCACGCGCGGCTTGCATGAACTTCGCTTCGATCAGGGGGCAATACCGAGGGCTTTAAGTTCGGCGTTGGCGCCGTCCCCGAGGTGCGATCCTTTGAGCAGCCGGTCGCTGCGAGCCGGAACAGGCGGGAGGCTTCTTCTTTCGAGCCCTGCTGCAGCGCAAGTTCCCCGATGAAAAAGTTGGCGTCACAAAGCCGGCGCTGCTTGACGTCGGCGTCGGAATCGTCGGCGCCGGCAAGTACGGCCGCGGAGGTCAGCTGGCCAAGATATAAACGGATCACCGGCGCTGGCCATTTGGTCATATCGATCTGCGTCATTGCCTGCGCGAGCTTGCTCGGCAGACTGCTGCGCTTGTTCACAATATCGACCCACAGCGCGTAATACGCATCTTTGGGATCAAGCTCGCTTGCCGGGTTGATATCGGCAAGGGCTCGGTCTTGCTTGCCGCCATAAAGATACATGAGGCCGCGGTTGAAGCAAAGGCAAGCAACCCTTTGGCTTTCTCTGCAACATTGCGGGATCCGGACCGATGCCGACTAAATTTATGACCGCGCGACGCCGAGACGGTTGAGCCGATGCCGTTCCGCCGCTAGCGTGCGGTGCTGATTGGGCTGGCGAGGGTCATGGCGGACGAATTACCGAAAGCAGAACCGCAGGCGGAGGCGGCCGACATGCCGCTACTGCGCATCGAAGCCGTGGTGAAGAAGTTCGGCGTGTTCCGGGCGGTGGACCGGTTGTCGCTCGACATCAGGGCCGGCGAGTTTTTCGCTCTGCTCGGGCCGAGCGGCTGCGGCAAGACCACGCTGCTGCGGATGCTCGCAGGCTTCGAGACGCCGGACGAAGGCCGCATCCTGCTCGCCGGCAGCGATATCGCGCAGGTCCTGCCGCACCAGCGCCCGGTCAACATGATGTTCCAGAACTACGCGCTGTTTCCGCACCTCACCGTGCGCGACAACATCGCCTTCGGCCTCAGGCGTGCCGGCATGCAGCGGCCCGAGATCGACGCCCGGGTGGCGGAGATGGTGGCGCTGGTCAAGCTCGAGGGCTTTGAGATGCGCAAGCCGGATCAGCTCTCCGGCGGCCAGAAGCAGCGCGTGGCGCTGGCGCGCTCGCTGGCGCGCCGCCCGCAGGTATTGCTGCTCGACGAGCCCCTGGCGGCGCTCGACAAGAAGCTGCGCGAAAGCACCCAGTTCGAATTGATGGAACTGCAGCGCCGGCTCGGCACGACCTTCATCATCGTCACCCACGATCAGGAAGAAGCGATGACGGTGGCCGACCGCATCGGCGTGATGGATGGCGGCCGTCTTGAACAGGTGGCAAGCCCGCGCGAGCTGTACGAGGCGCCAGGCTCACGCTGGATCGCCGAGTTCGTCGGCGACGTCAACATCTTCGAGGGGCAGCTCGCCTCGCAGGAAGCGGGCCGCCTGCTGGTGTCGACCAGGGACGCCGGCACGATTTCGGTCGCCGAGCCGCGCCAGCCGATCGGCAAGACGATCCTCTGCGTCGCGATCCGCCCCGAAAAGGTGAAACTGTCGCGCCGCGGCCCGGCATCGGACGGGGCAAGCGCCCATGCGATCAACCGGCTGGAAGGCATCGTCACCGACGTCAGCTATCTCGGCGGCGTCACCAGCTACAAGGTGAAGCTCGACAGCGGCGCGACCATCCGCTCGGCGATGGCCAACACGGCGCGGATCGATATCGACGCCTATAGCGCCAGCCAGCGCGTGGTGGCGTGGTTCACGCCCGACGATTGCGTGGTGCTGGAGCAATGAGTACGCGAAACATTTTCACCCGCCCGGCGCGGCTCGCCGCGATCGCGCCCTCACTGTGGATGCTGCTGTTCTTCCTGGTGCCGTTCGGTTTCGTGCTCAAGATCAGCCTGTCGCAGACCGCGATCGCGCAGCCGCCTTATTTGCCGGTATTCGACCTGTCGCAAGGCATCGACGCCATCAAGGCGGCTCTCGCGGCACTGTCGCCGGACAATTTCAAACTGTTGATCTCCGACGATCTCTATATCCTTTCCTATCTGCGCAGCCTGGTGGTTGCCGCGGTTTCGACCTCGATCCTGCTTCTGATCGGCTATCCCATCGCCTACGGCATGGCGCGGCTGCCGAAGCGCTGGCAGGCGATCGCGATGATGCTGGTGATCATTCCGTTCTGGACCTCGTTCCTGATCCGCATCTATGCCTGGATCAATATCCTGCAGCACGACGGCCTGCTCAACAAAGTCCTGCTGGCGCTGCATCTGGTCTCGGCGCCGGTGGTGTGGCTCTCCACCGACAGCGCGATGTATCTCGGCATCGTTTATTCCTATCTGCCGTTCATGATCCTGCCGCTGTATGCGACGCTGGCCAAGATGGAGCCGGCGCTGCTCGAGGCCGCAAGCGATCTCGGCTCATCGCCGGGGAGTGCGTTCTGGCTGGTGACGTTTCCGCTGTCGCTGCCC
>DATNMT010000280.1:0-3912 GCA_035602495.1 Bradyrhizobium sp. | reverse complement strand
GGCGATTCCGCCGGCGGCAGCGCCAAGATGGGCCGCAACCGCGAATTCCAGGCGGTGCTGCCGCTGCGCGGCAAGATCCTCAATGTCGAGCGCGCGCGCTTCGACAAGATGCTGGGCTCCGAGCAGATCGGCACGCTGATCTCCGCGCTCGGCACCGGCATCGGGCGGGACGATTTCGACCTCTCAAAACTGCGCTATCACAAGATCATCCTGATGACCGACGCCGACGTCGACGGCGCGCATATCCGCACGCTGCTATTGACGTTCTTCTTCCGCCAGATGCCGTCGCTGATCGACGGCGGCTACCTCTATATCGCGCAGCCGCCGCTCTACAAGGTGACGCGCGGCAAGTCCGAGCAATACCTCAAGGACGAGCGCGCGCTGGAAGATTACCTGATCGAAACCGGCCTCGATGATTGCCTGTTCAAGCTGGCGTCCGGCGAGGACCGCAAGGGCCGCGACCTGCAGGCGCTGGTGGAAGACGCCCGGATCATTCGCGCCACGGTGCACAATCTGCACAGCCGCTATAATCGCAAGGTGGTCGAGCAGGCTGCGATCGCCGGCGTGCTCAACCCGAAGATCACCGGCGATGTCGAGACCGCCAGCGCCGCCGCGAACTATATCGCGCGCCGGCTCGATGCGCTGGCCGATGAGGTCGAGCGCGGCTGGACCGGACGCTTCACCGAAGGCCACGGTTTCCTGTTCGAGCGCACCGTGCGCGGCGTCAAGGACGTCGCCATCATCGACGACGCCCTGCTCGGCTCCGCCGACGCCCGCAAGCTCGACGATTACGCCGCAAAGCTGCAGGAAGCCTATCCGAAGCCGGGCCTGCTGCGCCGCAAGGAAACCGAAACCCCGATTCACGGGCCGGTCGACCTGTTCGAGGCCGTGACCGACGCCGGCCGCAAGGGCGTTACGTTGCAGCGCTACAAAGGTCTTGGCGAGATGAACCCGGACCAGCTCTGGGAAACCACGCTTGACAGCAACGAGCGCTCGCTCTTGCAGGTGAGGGTCAAGGAGGTCGACGAAGCCGACGACATCTTCACCAAGCTGATGGGCGACGTGGTCGAGCCGCGCCGCGAATTCATCCAGGACAATTCTCTCAGCGCCACCGTGGACGTGTGATGATGGCGACTCGTTCCCCACGCCAGGGAACGAGCCTGAAAGTCTGCACCGTCGATCCGAACCCCGACACCGGCGCGCTGCTTCCCGGTGCGCAATTTGCCGATGCCTTTCGCGTCACCGTGGACGGCCACACGCTCGATGCCGGCCGCGCAGCGGAGCGGATGCTGGGCCGGTCGCCGCGATGGATCGAAAAGCTCTTGGCGCTGCGCAATTTCCTGGTGGCCCCGTTTGGCCTGAAAACCGGCGCCCCGAAAGAGCCCGGCCGCTACGATATCATCGGGCTGTTTCCGGTCGTCAGCCAGACGCCCGATCGCCTGGTCGCCGGCTTTGACGACAAGCACCTGGATTTTCGCGTCGCGGTGGATGTCGCGACCTCGGGCGATAGCCAGGAGGTCACCGCGACGACGCTGGTGCTGACGCATAACCTGCTCGGCCAGATCTATCTCGCAACCATCCTGCCATTTCACCGGCTCGTCGTCCGCTCACTGCTGCGGCAGGTTGCAGCCTGAGACGCGCCTCCTTCCTGACCATGCTTTAACGCGGCTTTTCGGACCATTCGGTGACGCAGCGCTCCAGGTCCTTCAGATTCTGCCGCATTTGTTCCAGCACGAATCCCAGCGCGAAGAAGCGCTCGACGACGTCGCTGGGCAGGCCACGCGTCAGCCCTTCGCTGCGCAGCGCTGCCACTTCCGCGGCATAATGCTGCAGCGCCACGTCGACAGGCGCGGCCGCCGGCGCCGCGGCGCCGGTTCGCAAGGCCGCGGCACTGGAACGCAGGTAGGCGGAGAACGCGTCGTTGACCTCGGCCAGCGGTCCGGCGAGGCGCGCCTGCAAACCGGACGGCAGCGGCGCCACGCAGCCGCGCCCGATCATCACGAGGTCGTGGCGTAGCCGCAATGTGGTCCGCAGCAGCGGGCCGGTGTCCGTCCCCCGCGACAGACGCGCGGCGCGCTCGCGTTCCGCCTCCGCGCCAAGGGCGTTCAACTCGACCAGCGCCTTGCCGATGCCGTCCTGGATCTGATGCAAGGCGTCGTTGTCGAGCCCCCGCGTGAGGCCCGCCAGCAATTCGCGGAACGCAGCGGCGATCAATTCGAGCGTCCGCGCGGCGCTGACGCGGATCTGGTTGTGCGCCCGCGACGGCAGCACGAAGAACGACACCAAAAGTCCGGTGAACGCCCCGACCGTCACTTCCATCACGCGATCGATCGCGGAAGCGAACGGATCGACATGGCTTATGGTCGGAACCAGCAGCACGATCACGGCGGTGACGGTGGCCGCATTCAGGCTGGGATTGATGGCGCCGATGAAGGCCAGCGGCGCGACCGCCAGCACCAGCAATCCAAGCAGCGCCGCTTCGCCGGAATGCGGAATCAGCACGGCGATGGCGCCGCCATAGATCGCGCCGCCCACCGTCCCGAACATATAGTCCCGGGTCGCCTTCAGCGACCGGCCGACGCTCATCTGGGTCACAATCAGCGACGTCAGCACCGCCCATAGCGGCAGCCGCAGATGTATCGCGGTTGCGATCGCGTAAGCGCATGCGGCGCCCACCGTGACCCTGAAGGCCAGCGCCAGTTGCGCCCTCCGCGATCGGATCAGGGCAGATAGCGGCCCAGGCAATACGGTCATTCGCCCCATTCCTGAACGTTACAGACGGAGACCTTATAAACGACATTCGGCATGGCTGCTCCCCGCCGCGATCGAGCGGCTTGAAACGGGGAATCAGCCCGCCTACCCTGTCGGACAACAGCGAGGAAACACCATGGCCCACGAAACCGCAGCGCTCGCCGCCTATGTCGCGGAATTGAAATTCGAGGATATCCCGGGCGAAGTAAAGCAGCGCGCCAAGGTCTTGACGCTGGATTTCCTCGGCAGCGCTATCCGGGCGCGGCGCGACGCGGAATCCACCCCGTCGCTATTGAAAATGCTGGAAGCGCTGGCGCTCGATGGCTCGGGCCAATCCACCGTGTTCGGCGACAGCAAAACCTGGACCCCGGCGGTCGCGGCCTTGCTCAACGGTGCGCTCGGCCATTCGCTGGATTTCGACGATACGCATGCGGATTCCTCGCTGCATCCGAGCGCGCCGGTGGTGCCGGCCGCGTTCGCGGTCGGCGAACTCACCGGCGCTTCGGGCCGCGACGTGCTCACCGCGATCGTGGCGGGTTATGAAGTCTGCTGCCGGCTCGGCAATGCGCTCGATCCCACCTCGCATTATGCGCGCGGCTTTCATCCGACCGCCACCGCCGGCACCTATGGCGCCGCCGCGGCGGCGGCGAAATTGTTCGGGCTTTCGAAGGAACAGATCGTCGCCGCGTTCGGCGTCTCCGGCAGCCAGGCCGCGGGCTCGCTGCAATTTCTGGTCAACGGCGCCTGGAACAAACGCTACCAGGTTGGTGCTGCCGCGATGAACGGCGTCATCGCCGCGACCCTGGCGCGCAACGATTTCGTCGGCGCCACCGAATCGATCGAGGGCAAGCATGGCCTGTTGGTCGGCTACAGCGACAACGCCCATCCCGACAAGGCGACGGCCGGCCTCGGCAAGACCTACGAGACCATGAAGATCGGCGTGAAACCCTATCCGAGCTGCCGCTATACCCATGCCGCGCTGGACGCGCTGATCGCGATGCGGCGCGAACACAATCTGACGCCCGACCAGATCCGGCGCATCGAGATCGGGCTGCATCGCAACGGCATCACGTTGACCGGCGACGCCGCCACCAAGCGGCACCCGACCTCGATCGTCGGCGGCCAGTTCTCGATGTTCTTCACCGGTGCCGTGGCGCTCGA
>DATNMT010000257.1:0-3047 GCA_035602495.1 Bradyrhizobium sp. | reverse complement strand
TGTCTTGGAGTCGGACCCCGTCGAACCCGGGAACGGGATGCCACCCACCACCGTCGGGATGAAGGTTCCCCTCATCGAAACGTCGGTCACCGCCAGACCGCCGGTCGCGTAAAGCAGCCACTTGTCGAACGAGCGGCCGACGATCCCGCGCACCGACCCTTCCCAGCGGGCACGATTGTCGTAGTAGTCCCCGGGGATAAACACTGAGCCGCCGGTACCAAACGTCCTCGCCGTTATCGTTCCATGCAAATCGGTCCAGTCGAGGTCACCTTCAACGCCGAACACCCAGTGAGAAGCAGTCTCCCATCGGCAGCCAACCTGACCACCCACCGCACCCGAATCCACGTTCAAATGGCCGAGGTCGATGTGGTCGGCAGCGAATGGTGTCGGCGCGAGACCCGGAATAGTCGCCGTGCCGGCGGGCGTATCGGCGCTGTCGCGGAACCGGCCGCCCTTCCAGCCGCCGTTCACGCCAACATAACAGCCGGTCCAGTTATAGACCGCGACCGGGGGCGGCGGAGCCTTGAGGGGCAGATCCGCGGCCAGAGCGGCGCCGACTCCACCGATGCCCAAGGAAACAACAGAGGCGAGCGCCCATCCAAATTTTCCGCTCATGAAAATCCCCAACCAATAAAGTTAAGATAATCAATTGATAGGCCGGATGCCGGACAACATCGACTGGGAACTCACCCTTTCGCCGCGTTTGGAAGCGGTTTCTGCCCAATTGTTGCCCAATAGCAACAACGCGCGGTAACAAAAGACCGTTCAGCGCCGAAAGCTCTTGATCTCCGACACGCTGCCGTCGCGATAGGTCAATTCCACCGACACGAACTGCGTCGAAGGCGTGAGCTTGAGATAGGGCAGTGAGTCGTGGGGAATCACGCTGGGGTCCCTGGGATCGCAGGGCGGCATTTTCAAAACCTTGTCCGGCACCGCGGTATCGATGCCGATGCGCGCCTCGCGGATCGAGCAGCGATACGACATCAGCTGGGTGTAATAGACCAGGAGCCCGTTGAACTCGCGGAACGACAGCCAGCTGGTGGCGGTCATGTCGAGGATTTTCCGCTGATCGTGAATCAGCGCGGCCTCGGGGTCGAATTTGATTGGAAACGGCCCCTGCAACTCGCCTGATGTATCGATATAGCGAACCTGAATCGTCGCGGCCGGCGCATCGGCGGCAAGCTCGATCGACGGGTTGGGCATCCGCTTGCGGGTGCGCGGATCGAGCGTGTCGAGGAAGCCGGTCTCGCGGAAGTCGCCGCCCTCGCCCATCCGCCACGAAATCCCGAGCGTCGGATCGGCGATCGAGAACACCACGGTCCAGCCGCCGTTGTGGCGCAAGAACATCGCGATCGGCGCGTTGACGGAATCTTCCTTCGGCACCCGCGGCACCGACACCGGCGGAAGAGCGGCGACCTTCTGCGGCGGCTCCGCCGGTTTTGTTATCTCCTTGGCAAATTCAGGCTGGCCCTTCGCGGCGCCATTGAGAAAAACATCGTCGACCATCTGGTCGAAATAAACCGGGATCTGCTTGTGGCTCACCGTCTCCGCCATCTCGCTGACGATCCGCCGGGTGTGCTGGGCGACCTGCACGAGGTTTTCGCCGGGCTGCAAGAGCTCCTTCGCGAACGTGCGCGTGAACACCGAATTTGGATTGTCGTCGTTGTTGGAAAGGCGATCGAGCGCGGTCTGCCGCGGGCCTGCGGAGAAAACCGAGAACACGCCCTCGGGCAATTGCGTCATCGGCGCCAGCCCGCCGCCGCCGGCCACCGCCCGGGTGCCGGCTCGTTCGAACGGATTGTTGCGGCAGGCATCGAACACCAGAATGGCGGTGCGCACTTTCTTGTTCTGCAGCCGCTCGATGACGCGGTCGGCGAGAACGGATGCGTCGCGCACCAGTTCTTCCTGGCCCTCGCTCGCCGCCGGCACATCGGTCGGCAGCAGGAAATTCTGTCCCGCGATCTCAAAGCCGTGGCCCGCATAGAAGAAGAAGGCGGTGTCGCCGGGCCCGACGGCCTTGTCGAAGGCGAGCAATGTTTCGCTGAAAGCCTGCCGCGTCTGGTTCTCCGCCACCATCACGGAGAAGCCGAGCTGCTTCAGGGTCTCGCCCATGGTGCGGGCGTCGTTGACGGCCTTCTGCAGCTTTGGAACGTTCCTGTAGTCGTTGTTGCCGATCACCAGCGCGACGCGTTTCTCGGCCTGCGCGGGTTGAGCCAGCGCCAACAGCGACACCACAAAACTCAACGCCAATGCAATCCTGACCGGCAGCCCGTTCTTCATCGGTATTTTGCGCCCTGCAGAACTCATCATACGGCCCCGGCTCCCCGCCAATGCCGTAGTCGGCACTGGCATGTCGGCGGTTCAATCGCGCCGCGCGAAGGTGAGCAACTTTGCACCCTGACGCCGGCGGAGTTTTCATCATCACGCTCCGCAGTTCAATCCGGACCGAAGTTCGTTGCGCGCTTTTCGGCCGAAACGACAGTGAATCGTTACTGCCGCGCAACACCCTCCGGGTTTCGCCCCCGGACCGTTCGATCGGCGCCACCTTCCAGACGCTGCCGGGCGCCTTCTTCGTCGTCATGGCGCGGCGCAGGCCAGCGACTCCGCGCTGACGACGGCTTCCGCCGAAATGAAATGGATGAACGGCTGGCCGGCCGCCGCTACCTTCGAGGGCGAGTTCTCCGACGTCACGCGCAGCTACGCCGGCAAGGGGGTGGCGCGATATCAGTGGTGATCGCTGTTGCCCGATGGGTACAGTCGCACGAGATCGTCATGGAACCGGCGTTTGTTGCGCGCCGCCGATTGTGGCACCCCGGAAATCCTGATGGAATTAGCTGGCTCGCAGCGTTGGGTCTCCTTGACCGATAGCCCGCTCCTAGAGGGATAGTCCGGCGGCCGTTGCATGTGTTGCGACCTTGAAAGTATCCGACGTGCGGGAATATCCGATAAGAGGGAGTGACCTTCGCCGCCGCCATGAGCCCCGCGCTCGCGGCAGCCGGAAGGTGGCGATCGTGAGTTCAGCGCGCGCAGCGCTGCGGCGGAGCGCG
>DATNMT010000229.1:0-17857 GCA_035602495.1 Bradyrhizobium sp. | reverse complement strand
GGTCTAAATCTTGATGTTATTTCCGCGATACTGCGGCAATCGGCCGGCTTTGTGATCCAGTTGCTTCTCGTGGTAACCGGTAACGCGTAGTGCAGCGCTTGTAGTTCGAACACATCAAGAAAATGCCGCAAAGGCTTAAGGGCATGGCCATCAAAGCTGCCGACATGCTGATCGCGCGACGGGCCGACACCAGGGCGAGGGCCGATTTTGCGACCTGGAAGATGATGGCCAAGCTGAATGGCGCCTCCTCCCTGCCCCCGGAAGCCCAAACTTTCCTCGAGAGCTACCGGGCGCTGCTCAAGCAGATGCCCGAGGGCGAGGCTACCGAGGCCACCATCGATCGGATGTACCGGGCCTATTACGTGGAAATGGGCGGGGCCGGCACGCCGCCCGATCTCCCGGCCCATTCGAAGGTTCAGGCGACCAACAACGTTACCGCCTTCAAACGCCCGCCGGCGCCGCGGCCGAAGGCCGTCGGCGGCCTGGAAGCAAAGCCACGGCTCCGGGTGGCGCTGATCTTTGCCTGCCTCGTCGTCGTCTATGTCGGGATCAGGTATCTCTGGCGGTGAGCCGGATTTATAGCGTTTTCGAGCGAAGTGGAAACCGGTTCGCGTAAAGAAAACGCGTCAAAAAAAGAGACTAGACTAGAGCCTCGGTTCTGATTCAATCAGAACCGATCGGGCTCTAGCTTCAGCCCTTGACCCGGAAATTCACCGGCAGGGTGAAATGCAATCCCTGGTCGGCGACCAGCGGCGGGGGCTGCGGCACCGGATCGGACCGGTGCAGCATGTCGAGCGCGGCCTGGTCATAGGCGGCATTGCCGGAACTCTGGGCGATGCTGCTTGCGACGACATGACCCAGACGATCGAACGTCACGTCGAGCAATACCGTGGCGTTCCTGAACTTCTGCAGCGGCGGATTGCGCTTGTGCTTGTCGAAATGCGCGCCCAACTGCGCCACCCACGAGGCCTTCAAGCGTTGCAGCGCCTTTCCGACGCCCTGCTCTGGCGCCACTGAGCGGCCAAGCGGCGCCTCCTCGACGCTCGGGGTCGCCATCGCCTCGACGGCTGCCGATTCCTGCGAGGCGGTGGCCTGCACGGCCGCGACCTTGGCATCTTCTTCCTTGGGCTTGTTCGAGTCGATCGGCGTCACCACACGATCCGGATCTTCTGATGCGGTCGGGGTGTCCTTCGGCAGCTCCGTTTCTTTCAGTTCAGCCTTCTGCTCGGCAATCGCGGGGGAAGCCATCGAGGCCTCGGTATCCGGCCCTGGCGGCAGATCGGTGGCAGGGACCCGCGGCGACGCCAGCTCCAGTCCGATCTCGATCGCCGGCGCGCCGAGCGCCTCATCGTCATCGACGGTGCGCAGATGCGCGACCGCCAGCGCGGCGCCGCCGAAGTGCAGCGCAAGCGCGGCCATGCCTGCGAAAATCCACAGCCGGCGCGGCGATTTCTGTTCCAGGTCGAGCTCGGACATCGTGATCGATTTTCCGCTCAAGGTTTGGGTTGCCCTGATGGTGCGGTCTCCGGTACGCCCTCCAGCGCCACCAGCTTGATTTTCGCGTAGCCGCCGGCGCGCAGGATTTCCAGCACGTCCATCAGCTCGCCATACGGCACCGCGCGGTCGGCGCGCAGGAAGATAAAGCGGTCCTTGCCGGAATCCGCCATCGCATCGAGCGCGCGAACCAGATCGACGCGCTTGACCGGGTTTTCGCCGATCGCCACCGCCAGATCGGGCTTGATGGTGACATAGGTCGGCTTGTCCGGCTTCTTGGTCGGGGTCGCGGTCGACGACGGCAAGTCGACCGGCAGGTCGACGGTCGACAGCGGCGCCGCCACCATGAAGATGATCAGCAGCACGAGGATGACGTCGATGAACGGCGTGACGTTGATCTCATGGGTTTCCGCGAAATCGTTGTCGTCGTCGAGATCTGTGTCGATCAGCGAGGCGCCCATGACCTACTCCGCCGCGCGCGGTTGCAGGCTGCCACTGACATGGGTGCGGTCGAGATCGCGCGACAACAGCCGCCCCGCCGCGCCCGATGACCGGCCGACCAGTTCGAGGTAACCCTTCGTCACCCGCGAGAAGTGGTTGTAGATGATCACGGCCGGAATTGCGGCCGCGAGCCCGAACGCGGTGGCGAGCAGCGCTTCGGCGATGCCGGGCGCCACCACCGCGAGATTGGTGGTCTGCGATTTCGAGATGCCGATGAAGCTGTTCATGATGCCCCACACCGTGCCGAACAGGCCGACGAAGGGCGAGGTCGCGCCGATGGTCGCCAGCAATCCCATGCCGAGCCGGATCCGGCGCGCCTCGGCGCGCACGATCTCGGCAAAGCTCGAGGCCGCGCGTTCCTTGATGCCGGCGTCGCTGGAAATGCCCGCCGACAGCCGCGCCTCGCGCATGGCGGCGGCCAGCAATGACGACAGCACGCTGTCCCTGGCGCCAAGCAAAAACTGCGCTTCGCCGAGCGACCTCGCATCGGCGATCTTGCCAAGTGCCGCGCGCAGCCCGCGCTGAACGAGCGCCAGCTCGATGATCTTGGCGATGAAGATGGTCCAGGTCACCAGCGAAGCGAAGGCCAGCCCGATCATGACCGCCTTGACCAGGATGTCCGCCGTCAGGAACATCGACCAGGGCGACAGTTCGCGCAGCCCGGCTGTGACCGATTTGAGCGGCCTGCTGCCGGCATCGGCGGCGGCGGTTGCATCGGAGGCCGCGGGCGACGCTGCGGCGGCCGATGGCGGCTGGGCGGGGACTTGCTGAGCTGTGGGCGCCGCAGCCTGTTGCGCCGATGATGGCGACGCCAGCGAAAGTATCGCCAGCGCCGACATCACAGCAATGGTCGCTCGAAAAGGTTTTTTGTTCATGGGGCGGTCCAGTACCGGATCATCTTATGACGATCGCATCCAGCCAAGCCCTTGCGGGATACAGAGTGCGACCACGACGCGGCCGAAGCGGGCGCGAACACGCCCTTCCAGCCATCGATGTCAGGCGATGGGCGGCGCGCGCGGCTGAAAGGCGACGCGAACGGGATTCGGGTCGGTGAAGTCGGCGTCGGCGGGCCGATACCCGAATGCAGCAGCCTGAGGTGCCAGCAGATAGGGCGGGGTCGCAACCACCATGGCGTTGGCAAGCGCCATCACGGCACAAATCGCGCAGTCGCCAGTTGGCTGGCCGTCGTGCTCATGGTCGGCGCGCTTAGGGTTGGCAGTCTCCAACCGGACAGCCATAGGCGAGGCCATGATATGAGCGGCGGCATGTAGCCCCGGCTGCCCCGCATCCGCCGGCGCCAGCGCGCTGCCGTGGAAATGTCCGAACGACAGCACGAACTGGATCGCCAGCGCGAACAGCGCAAGCTTCGACCCGATCCTGATGTTTGACCGCAACCATTTCATGCCGGCACGCGCCTCGATCGAAGTATCCGGAACTCAGTCCGGGCACCCACCCGATCATAGTATGACAAGTCGGGGATCGCGCCTAGGGAGGTATCCCGGGTCCATCCGACATGAAGAGCAGGATTGTAGGTCCAATTTGACCGTTTGAGGGTCATGTGGTGAGCATGGCAATTCAATTCGGTAGTGGCACTATTTCGCCGCCACATGGCCAGGAGGCTCGGCAAGACCCTTGATCCGCTCCTTGATGTCGCGAAGCGTTGCAAGACTGGTTTCGATTGCCGCGGTCGGGACGTCCTGCAGCACGTCGGTTGCAATGGAATCGCGCAGACTGTCGAGATCGTCGACCAGTTGGCGGCCATTCACCGTGAGGAACAGCCGGTTGGCGCGCCTATCCTTGGGGTCGTGCCGGCGTTCGAGCAGACCGTGCTCGACCAACCGGTCGAGCAGACGGACCAGCGAGATCGGCTGCAGCTCAAGCACGTCGGCGAGATCGACTTGGGACAATCCTTCCTGCTGCCGCAACCGGAACAGCACGATCCATTGCGCGCGCGTGGTGCCGCGGCCCTTGGCGCGATGGTCGATAAAGTTGCGCAACAGGCGCGAGCTCTCGACAAGTTGCGCAACCAGCTGGCGTTTGAGATCGAGAGACATCCGTATCTTTCCGTCCCAAAGCTTTCCAATTGTTTAGGTTTTTTCAAGTGATAGTGTGTTTACACATTAAGTGCACGCATACTATATCTGCTGCCCCGGGGAACGAATTGGAAGACCCTTTGGTTATTTTTTTGCAACCCGTGAGCTGACATGGCCAAGACCCTCCGTTGGATTTTTCTGATCGCCGTGGTCGCGGCGGCGGGCTATTACGGCTGGCAGCGCTTTTACGCCGAGAAGCAAGCCGCAGCGGCTATCAACGCGCAAAAGGCGCCGCGGATTGCCGTTCGGGTTACCGCTGCCCCCGTCGAAAAGGCCGATTTTCCGGTCTATCTCACCGGACTCGGCTCAGTTCAGGGTTTCAACACGGTCCTGGTGCGCACCCGCGTCGACGGTCAAATCGACAAAATAGCCTTTAAGGAAGGCCAGATGGTCAGCCAGGGCGATCTGCTTGCCGAAATCGATCCGCGGCCTTTCCAGGCCGCGCTCGATCAGGCCAAGGCCAAGAAGGCCCAGGATGAGGCCAATCTGGCCAACGCCAATCTCGATCTGCAGCGCTTCACCAAGCTCGGCGAATTCGCGACCCGGCAGCAGACCGACACCCAGCGCTCCACCGTTGCGCAATTGACCGCGCAGATCGCCGCCGACGATGCCGCCATCTTCAACGCCCAAACCCAACTGGACTATACCCAGGTCAAGTCGCCGATCACGGGCGTTGCCAGCCTGCGGCAGGTCGACGTCGGCAACATCGTTAATGCGTCTACCCAGACCGGTATCGTTTCGATCGCGCAAATCGAGCCGATTGCGGTCATTTTCACCGCGCCCGAAGACCAATTACCCTATATAAACGAGGCGCAATCGGCGCAGCCGCTGAAGGTCATCGCGATCACGACCGATGGCAAGAAACCGCTGGCGGAGGGAAAACTGGCGGTGATCAACAATCAGGTCGACACCACCAGCGGGACTATTCGCCTCAAGGGAGTGTTCGACAACAAGAACCACGCGTTGTGGCCGGGTCAATCGGTCTCGACGCGTCTTCTGGTAAAGACGCTGAAGGATGCCACGGTGGTGCCTGACGACGCGATCCAGCACGGTAATGACGGGCTGTATGCCTATGTGGTCAATCACGAAAGCAAGGCCGAGCTGCGCAAGGTCAAGGTCAGCCAATCGATCGACGGACGGTCGGTGGTCGATGAGGGCCTGGCACCGGGGCAGCAGGTGATCACCGGGGGCCAATACAAGGTGCAGGCCGGCACCCTGGTCAGCACCGCGGTGGCGAGTTCGGACCCGGCGCAATCCAAGGTCACTCAGGAATGAACGAGGGCATTTCCGCACCCTTTATTCGCTACCCCATCGGCACCTCGCTGATGATGGCCGGCATTCTCTTCGTCGGCCTCGTCGCCTACCCACTGCTGCCGGTTGCGCCGCTGCCGCAGGTGGACTTCCCCACCATCCAGGTCACCGCGACGTTGCCGGGCGCGAGCCCCGAAACCATGGCCACCTCGGTGGCGCAGCCGCTGGAACGGCAGTTCGCACAGATTCCGGGCATCGCCCAGATGACCTCGACGAGCTACCTGGGAACGGCGGCCGTCACCATCCAGTTCGATCTCAACCGCAGTATCGATGGCGCCGCCAATGACGTGCAGGGCGCCATCAACGCCGCCAGCGGCCAACTCCCGAAAAACCTCCCCTCGCCGCCGACCTACCGCAAGGTCAATCCGGCGGATTCGCCGATCCTGTTGCTGTCGGCAACTTCCGAGACCTTGCCGCTCACCACCGTCAGCGACGCCGTCGACGCTCAGCTCGCCCAGCAGATCAGCCAGATCTCCGGCGTGGCGCAAGTCATCATCGGCGGTCAGCAGAAGCCGTCGATCCGGGTCCAGGTCGACCCGGCAAAGCTGGTGGCCAAGGGCCTGTCGCTGGAGGACGTCCGCAACCAGATCGCGATCACGACGGTCGACAGCCCCAAAGGCAACATCGACGGCCCGACCCGCGCCTACACGATCTACGCCAACGACCAGTTGCTGGATTCGAAGGACTGGAACGACGTCATCATCGCCTACCGCAACGGCGGCCCGTTGCGGGTTCGCGATATCGGCCAGGCCGTCACCGGGCCCGAAGACGCCAAGCAGGCGGCCTGGGCCAACGGCAAGCGCGGCGTTTTCCTGGTGGTGTTCAAGCAGCCGGGCGCCAACGTCATCGACACCGTCGACAAGATCAAGTCGCTGCTGCCGCGGCTGGTGGCGGCGATCCCGCCGGCGATCCAGATCGAGGTCATCAGCGATCGCACCCAGACCATTCGCGCCGCGGTCGCGGACGTTCAGTTCACGCTGTTGCTGACCATTGCGCTGGTCGTCATGGTCATCTTCATCTTCCTGCGCAGTTTCTGGGCCACCATGATTCCGACCGTGACCGTGCCGCTCGCTTTGCTCGGCGCCTGCGCGCTGATGTGGGTGTTCGGCTACACCCTCGATAACCTGTCGCTGATGGCCCTGACGATTGCGGTCGGTTTCGTGGTCGACGACGCCATCGTGATGCTGGAAAACATCACGCGCTATATCGAGGAGGGCGAAAAGCCGCTCGCCGCGGCGTTCAAGGGCGCCAGCGAAATCGGGTTCACGATCGTGTCGATCAGCGTTTCGCTGGTCGCCGTGCTGATCCCGCTATTGCTGATGGGCGGCATCATCGGCCGGCTGTTCCGCGAATTCGCGGTAACGCTGGCGATGACGATCTTCGTTTCGATGGTGGTGTCGCTGACGCTGACGCCGATGATGGCCTCCCGCTTCCTGCGCGCGCACGGGGAAACCAAACACGGCAAGTTTTACCAGTGGAGCGAGCGCGCATTCGACGAGATGCTGCATGCCTATGAGCGCGGCCTCGACGTGGCGATGCGCTGGAAATTGACGACGCTCCTGATCTTCTTCGCGACGCTGGGACTGTCGGTCTACCTTTTCATCGTGATCCCCAAGGGATTCTTCCCGCAGCAGGACAACGGCCTGATCACCGCCACCGCCGAGGCTTCGCAGGACATTTCCTTCGTCGCGATGCGGGATCGGATGGAGGCGCTCGTCAAGATCGTGCAGGACGATCCCGACGTCGCCAGTGTGGCGATGGCGATCGGCGGCAGCGGCAGGGCCGGCAACAACGGCAACATGTTCATCACGCTGAAACCGCGCGACGAGCGCGCCGCCTCCGCCCAGCAGATCATCGCCCGGCTGCGCCCCAAGACCGAAAAGCTCGAGGGCGCCCGCCTCTATATGCAGGCGGCGCAGGACGTGCGGCTCGGCGGCCGTCCGACCCGCACCCAGTTCGAATACACGCTGCAGGATGCCAATCTCGCCGAGCTGAACGAATGGGCGCCGAAGATCCTGGCCAAGATGCAGACCTTGCCGGAGCTGCGCGACGTCGCGACCGACCAGCAGACCCAGGGCACCACGCTCGAGCTGAACATCAACCGCGATACTGCCTCACGTTATGGCATCCAGCCGCAACTGATCGACGACACGCTGTACGACGCGTTCGGCCAGCGCCAGGTCACCCAGTATTTCACCCAGCTCAACAGCTATCACGTGATCCTGGAGATCCTGCCCGAGATGCAGGGCAACCTCGACACGCTCAACAAGATCTACGTCAAGTCGCCGACCACTGGCGACGAGGTGCCGCTGTCGACGTTCGCGAGCTGGACCAGCGTCCCGGTCCGGCCGCTCTCGATCAGCCACCAAGGCCAGTTTCCGGCGATCACCATCAGCTTCAACCTGGCGCAGGGCGTGGCGCTCGGCCAGGCGACCGACGCCGTGCAGAGATCGATGGTTGAACTCGGCGCCCCGGCGACGCTCAACTCGAGCTTCCAGGGCACCGCGCAGGCATTCCAGCAATCGCTCGGCACAGTGCCGCTCTTGATCATGGCCGCGCTGGTCGTGGTCTATCTGATCCTCGGCGTCCTCTATGAAAGCTACATTCACCCGATCACGATTCTGTCCACGCTTCCCTCGGCCGGCGTCGGTGCGCTCGCGATCCTGATGGCGTTCGGCTACGATTTCAGCCTGATCGCGCTGATCGGCATCATTCTCCTGATCGGCATCGTCAAGAAGAACGGCATCATGATGGTCGATTTTGCGATCGCGGCCGAACGCGACGAGCATATGTCGCCGGAGCAATCGATCCGAAAGGCCGCCGTGCTGCGGTTCCGTCCGATCATGATGACGACGATGGCGGCGATGCTCGGCGGCGTGCCGCTGATGCTGGGCACCGGCACCGGATCGGAAATCCGCCAGCCGCTCGGCTACGCCATGGTCGGCGGCCTGATCGTCAGCCAGGCGCTGACGCTGTTCACGACGCCGGTGATTTATCTCTATCTCGACAACCTCTCGAACTGGTTCTCCGGCTGGGGACGGTCGGACGGCGCCGACCAGGAACACCCCGAGCGCGAGCAAGGCTCGATCAAGCAGGCCGCCGAGTGACTTGACTTTGATCGCGGCACGCCGACACATCCGAACCGCATTGTCGCGGAGCCGGTTCAATGAAAAAATCCATCAAGCTTGCAATCCTGGTCGCGCTGCTTTCCGTCGGACCGACCGGGTTCAGCCACGCCCAACAGGCCCCCAGGTCGAAAGCCGGGCCGCGCGCGGCGCAGACGGCGCCGGCGCCGGCCACGGCAGCGGCTCAAGCCGAGGCGGCCCCGCCGGCCAATGCCGCCGCCCCGCCCGGCTGGGCCGCGCGGTGCAGCAGCGCCAGCCGCGACGCGCCGCTCGAATGCGCGATGGAGCAGACGGCGGTGCTGAGCAAGACCGGGCAGTTGATCGTATTGGTCAACATTCGCGTGCCCAGCGACACCCACACGCCGGTCGCGCTGGTCCAGTTACCGCTCGGGCTCAATCTGCCGGCCGGCGCCAAACTTCAGGTCGATGACGGCAACGCTGTCGACCTGCAGATCCAGACCTGCGAAAACCGCGGTTGCTTCGCCAGCACGCCGATCGCGCCGGAGTTTCTGGCGGCGCTGAAATCCGGCAAGCAGCTGAAGGTGTCGTTTCAGAATCTCGCCAAGGAAACCGCCACCATCCCGATGCCGCTGACCGATTTCGCCGCCGCTTACGACAAGATAAAATAATCCTCCGTCATTCCGGGGCGCGCAAAGCGCGAACCTCAGATGTGCAATTGCACATCGGGGAATCTCGAGATTCTCCGATGTGCAATAGCACATCGTAGTTCGATGCGGAGCCTGTCATCGGGCCGCGCTTCGCGCGGACCCGTTGGCATCGTCCCGGAATGACGGCAGGACCTTCACTGCCACGCCATCTCGGCGGCGCCGATGCCGTCGCCGTCGAGCTTCTGGTCGTCGTGCATGGCGACCGTGACCCGCTTAAGCTGCCTCAGGCGATGCCGAGATAGACCTTTTGCACCTGGGGATCGTTGGCGAGATCGGCGGCGGTGCCGGACAACACGCTTCTGCCGACCTGCAGCACGGTCGCAAAATCGGAAACTTCCAGCGCCAGCTCGATCGACTGCTCGGCCAGCAGGATCGTCAGCCCTTCCTTGTGCAGCCGCCCGAAGGTCTCGTACATCGACTCGACCACGGCCGGCGCCAGACCCAGCGACGGCTCGTCCAGCATCAGCAGCTTCGGATCGCTCATCAGCGCGCGGCCGACCGCCAGCATCTGCCGCTCGCCGCCGGACATGGTGCCGGCGCGCTGGCTGCGCCGCTCGGCGAGTTTTGGAAAGATCCCGTAGACGCGCTCGAGCAGCAGCGCGGTGCGCGCCTTGTCGCGCAGCGGCGTGGCGCCCAGCCGGAGATTATTCTCGACGCTCTGCTGCACGAACAGCCGCCAGCCTTCCGGCGACAGCGCCAGCCCCTTGCGCACGATCGCAAACGCGTTCTCGCCGGCGATGGTCTCGCCACGAAACTTGATCGATCCGGAATGCACCGGGATCAGGCCGGCGATCGCGTTCAGCGTCGTGGTCTTGCCGCCGCCGTTGGAGCCGAGCAGCGCCACCACGCTGCCTTCGGGCACCTCCAGCGACACGTCGGATACGCCGATCAGGTCGCCGTAGCGGACCTCCAGATGCTCGATCTTGAGCAGCGGGCCGTTCACGTCGCGGGCCCGCCCATCAGCTCGACCGGGGTGTGGCCGGCGGCGGCTTTGGCCGCGCGCTTGCCGAGATAGGCTTCGATCACGGCGGGGTTGCCGGTGACCTCGCGCGGGCTGCCGCGCGCGATCTCGCGGCCCTGGTGGAACACCACCACCCGGCTCGCCAGCGACATGATGACTTCCATGATGTGCTCGACGATCACCAGGGCAATTCCGGAACGGTGGATGTCGCGCACCAGGTCGATGGCCAGCTGCACCTCGCGCTGGGTCAGGCCCGCCATCGCCTCGTCGAGCAGCAGAACCTTTGGTTCGGTGGCGAGCGCGCGGGCGATTTCCAGCCGCTTGCGACCGGGCGTCCCGAGCGAGCGTGCCGGTGCATCTGCAAGCCGGCTCATGCCGACGCGCTCCAGCACCGCGCGGGCGCTTGCTTCGGCCGCTGCCCGATGGGGGGTGCGAAGAAACGCGCCGATCATCACGTTCTCCAGCACCGACAGGGTCTCGAAGGTCTGCGGCACCTGGAAGGTGCGGGCGAGCCCGAGCCGCGCCCGCGCCTCCGGCGGGAGCTGCGTGATATCGTGGCCTTCGAAGAAAACCTCGCCGGAGGTCGACCAGAGTTCGCCGGTCAGGCAGTTGAAGAAGGTGGATTTGCCGGCGCCGTTCGGCCCGATCAGGCCGAGAATATCGCCCTGCTCCAGCGTCACCGATGCGGTGTCGACCGCCTTGAAGCTGCCAAAGGCTTTGGTCACGTCGCGGGCTTCAAGGAGCATGCCTGGTTCCTTCCGCGACCGCCGCCTTCGCCGCCTTGTCGCTGATGCTCCAGATCCGGTTGATCAGCGTCAGGATGCCGCCCGGCTGAAACCGCGCGATCAGCACGATGATGGCGCCGTAGACCACGAAGGTGAGGCCGGCGCCCTTGCCGCCGAGCAGGTTATTGGAGATTTCCTCCAGCGGCACCAGGATCGCGGCGCCGACCAGCGGCCCGAACAAGAGGCCGGCGCCGCCCAGCGCCGCCATGATCAGCATCTTCACCGAGATCAGGATGCCGAGCCCGGATTCCGGATCGACAAAGCCGAACATCATCGAATAAAGCGCGCCGGCGACGCTGGTCAGCCCCGCGCTCAGCATGAAGGCGTAGAGCTTGGTCCGGCTCGCGGGCGCGCCGAGCGAACGCGCCGCGCGTTCGGAATCCCTGATGGCACGGAGATAGAATCCCATCCGGCTGTTGGCCATCCACCAGGTGATGCCGAGCGTGATGCAAAGCACCGCCAGGAACAGGTAGTAGTACGGCAGCGCCGAAATGAACGAGAGATCGAACACGTTGCGCGGCACGCTGGGGCCACTGAGGCCAACGCCTCCCCCCAGATAGCCGGTATTGGTGACGACCAGCCGGCAGAGTTCGGCAACCGCGATCGTCGCCATGCTGAAATAATGGCCGGACAGCCGCAGCGTCGGTACGCCGATAACGGCCGATATCGCGACGCTGACGACGATGCCGGCGGGAATTCCGACCAGCGGCGACAATCCGAAATGGGTGTAGCCGCCCATCGCCGCATAGGCGCCGCAGCCGAAGAACACCACATGCCCGACCGACACCTGGCCGGCATAGCCGCCGACGATGTTCCAGGCCGAGGCCGCAATGGCATAGAGCAGCACCAGCGCGCCGAGCCGCTGCTGGAATGGCGTCGAGAACCACAGCGGATAGGCGATCACCAGCGCCAGCACCACCGAGGGCCACAGCAGGCGCCGCATCACGTCTTGCCCATCAGGCCCTGCGGCCGGAACCAGAGGAAACCGAGGAACAGCGAGTACACGACGATGTCCTTGTAAGCCGCGCCGATCAGATAGCCCGACAGGGATTCGATGACCCCGATCAGAAGCCCCGCCACCAGCGCGCCGGGCACGCTGCCGAAGCCGCCGAGCGACACCGTGACGAAGGCAACGATGCCCAGGGTCTCGCCGACCGTCGGCACGATGTAGAAGAAGGTCGCGATCAATGCGCCGGCAAGGCCGGTCGCGCCCGCGGCGATCGCCCAGGCGATGGCCTGCATGGTATCAGGCCGGATGCCCATCAGCTGCGCCGCGGTGGAATCCTCCGCGACCGCCAGCATCTTGGATCCCAGCGACGTGCGCGTCAAAAGCAAATGCAGGCCGAGCGTCACCAGCAGAGCGACGGCGCCGGCCAAAAAGCGCGACGCCTCGATGCGCAGGCCGGAGATCACATAGGTACCGCCGACGATATTGGCCGGCAGCGTCAGGAAATTGGCGCCGAACCACCAGAACACCGAATAGCGCAACAATAGCGCGAGCCCGAAGGTGCCGAGGATCTGGGCCAGCATCGGCCCCTTCATGATCTCCCGGATCATTCCGAAATAGACGATGACCCCGAGCGTCGCCAGCACCAGCACGGCGAGCGGCGCGCCCAGCAGAGGCCCCGCGCCGAGCAGCGTATAGACCACGAACGCGACATACATGCCGAGCATGACAAAATCGCCATGGGCGAAATTGACGATGTTCATCATGCCCCAGACCAAGGTGAGGCCGGAGGAAAACAGCGCGTAGACCGCACCGAGCAGAAGGCCGCCGACAATCACCTGAACGAGGATAGTGGACATGCCGCTGGACTCTTCGATGAGGCTTACGCCGCTCCATTGCCGTCATTGCGAGGAGCGACTTGTCCGCCGTAGCTCAACGAGCGAAGGCGGAAGCGACGAAGCGATCCAGCTTTCTGTACCGCTGCACTAAAGCTGGATTGCTTCGCTTCGCTCGCAATGACGGATAGTTGAAAGGGACGGATAAATGGAAAAGGGCGGGACCGAGGCCCCGCCCATTCGGATGTCACCAGCCCTTATAGACCAGTACCGGGTCCTTCTGGGCGCCGGCCTTCGGCCAGACCGCGACGTAGTTTTCGCCATCCTGCAACTGAATGATGAAGCCGGCCGCGAGTACGTTCTGGCCTTTTTCGTCGAACTTGACGCCCTTGTAGCCCATTATCAACTGCTCGGGTTTCATGTCGGTCGCCTTCAACGCGGCCTGGATCTTGGCGGGATCGGTCGAGCCCGCGCGATCGATCGCATCGCACAGCACGAAGAAGCCCTGCATTTCGCGCGCGGCGGTATCGTCCAGTTCGTCGCCGCTCTTCTTCTTGTACATCTCGGCAATCAGGGCGGTCGGCGAGCCCGCGGGGCCGACGCTCCACGACGAGCGGTTGAAGGCGCCTTGCGAAAGCTTGCCAGCCGTCTTGATGAAGGACGGATCGGAATATCCGGCGTCGTCGCCAATGATCATCGGCGGTTTGTAGTCGAGCGCCTGCATGGTCTTGGCAAACAGGATCGCGTCCGAGGTGTAGGTGATCATGATCACGACGTCGGGCTTCTTCTCCTTGAGCTGCAGCACCTGACTCTGCACGTCGGTCGCGTTGGGCGCATAGGCGATGTCGAGCGGCGCGCTGGCGCCGTTAGCCTTGAACACGCTGGTGATCACGCTCGAGACCGAGGTGCCGTATTCGGTGTTGTCGTGCACCAGCGCAACCGTGTCGGTCTTGGCGCCGGCCGCCTTCATATCCTTGAGGAAGTCGTAATAGTCCTTGGAGAAGTCGGAGGCGACCGGCGTGGTCCGGAAGAACCATTTGAAGCCGCGCTCGGTGAGGTTGGCGGCGACCGACTCGCCGCTCAGGAAGGGTATGCCGTATTTTTCGGCGATCGCGCTCGCCGTCAGCGTCACGCCCGACTGATAGGCGCCGGTCAGCGCCACCACCTTCTCCTCGGTGATCAGCCGCAGCGCCTGGTTCTGTCCGGTGGCCGGGCTGCCCTGGTTGTCGGCGAACACCACTTCGACCTTGGCGCCGCCGAGGCCCGCAAGGCCTGCGTTCTTCGCCAGCGGCAAATTGCCGAGCTCGGGATGGGCGTTGTTGATGATGTCGACGGCGGTCTCGATCGCGGCCTTGGCATGGACGCCGGCGCTGGCGGCATTGCCGCTCAGCGGAAAGATCGCGCCGATCTTGACGGTCTGCTGGGCAACCGCGCTGCCCGCCAGAGCAGCGGAAATCGAGGCGGCAAAAAGCAACCCGAGGATATGCTTGAATCTCATGTCGATGGTCTCCGAAACGTTTTCCACGCGATGCCAGGCGCTGACCCTTTTGGGCAGGCCGGGGCATAACCCCGCAACTTCCGTTACTTATTGGCCCGTTCAGCATTGCATGCCGAATTGGCACGGGCAAGTTGCCGCTAGCCACACGCGGGGCATCAAAAGGAATCAGATGGCCCCTGCGATTGCCTCCCGGATGGGCAGATCGGGTTTGACCGCGACGTAAACGGTATTGCGGGCGTCGGGCTCCCCATACGCGTTGTCGAAGGTCACGACATGGGCGGTGGCCGTGGCGAAGGCGTCTGCCAGCATGCCTTGAAATTCCTGGTCGGGCGGGTCGTTCGACCAGAGCGCAAAAACGCCGCCGGGATGCAGATGATCGGCCAGGCTTTTCAGCCCCGTCGGCGTATACAGCGCGCCGTGGCGCGGATGCAGCAGTTTTGTCGGAGAGTGGTCGATATCGACCAGCACCGCATCGAAGCGGCGGCCGGGCGCATGCGCGTCGAAGCCGTCGGCGGAATGCGACAGCGCAAAGAAATCGCCATGGACGAGACGGCAGCGCGGATCGCGGGTCAGCTCCTTGCCGAGCGGCAGCAGCCCCTCTTCATGCCATTCGATCACCTCGGCCATCGCGTCGACCACGATCAATGATTTCACAGCCGGGTTTTCCAGCGCGGCCAGCGCGGTGTAGCCGAGCCCGAGCCCGCCGACGACGACATCGAGATCGCCCCGCGCCAGCGCCGCCAACCCGAGCCGGGCAAGCGCGATCTCGGCCGCGGTGAACGCGCTCGACATCAAGAATTCGTCGCCGAGTTTTATTTCGTAGATGTCGAGGCCCGTGGTGAGCGACCTTCGCCGCCGCAGGCTGAGCGTGCCCATCGGCGTCGGGCGGAAATCAAGCTCTTCGAAATTGACGCTCATGCTTTGATTGTCCTGACCGCGATTTCAACCCGCTGCGGGCTCGCGGTGGCCTCCTGAGATGGTCATTGCGAGCCAACGGGTAGCGCGAACGCGCTCCCGATGACAGGCTCCGCGAAGCAATCCAGTGTGAGGATGGCAAGCTGGATTGCTTCGTCGCTTGCGCTCCTCGCAATGACGTCGGCTACATTTCGAGCCGGCCCCTCAAGAACGGCATCCCTGCGCGCTTGCCAAGGCCGGGAGGTAGCGGGTAGAAGGGCGCACGCTTGCGGGCGACTTGCCTCAGCCGTCGCAAGAACCGCAACAATAGCCCTTAAGTATTTGAAGTAATTGGGGAATGGTGTAACGGTAGCACAACAGACTCTGACTCTGTTTGTCTAGGTTCGAATCCTAGTTCCCCAGCCAGATGCCGCTGTCGAGAAGCGCCGATAGCGCCGCGGTTGTGAACAGCCCGATTCAGGCCCCAAGCCTGAGACTTACACCCGCACAAAACGGACATCGCCTTAGCGTCAGTGAATGTCCGCTTTGGGCAGCGGAACAACGAACGTCGAACGTTCGCGGTTGATGTCTGTTGATGGACCCCAAACCGGAAATTTGGACTTCAAGCCAGAATCTGTCTACGATTCAACCTAACTGAGCGGCGGCCCGGGGCATCCCGTTCCAGCCTTTTCTTCGTTGTGTACCGGCGCAACGCTCGCATTTGGGGGGCAATCTGCTCAAGGGACTTCTCACATTCGGCTTGGCCCGGCGGCCGCTGGTCCTGATGGGCTTGCTCGCATTTATTGCCGCAGGCACGTTCGCATTTTCCAGGCTCAACATCGAAGCCTATCCCAACCCGGCGCCGGTGATTCTGGAAATCACGGCGCAATCTCCGGGCCTGTCCGCGGAGGACATGGAGCGCTACTTCACGATCCCGATCGAGGTCGGCCTTGCCGCAACGCCCGGCGTCGACGTCATTCGCTCAACCTCATTCTATGGCCTGTCCTTTGTCCGCGTCGTCTTCCAGTACGGCACCGATTACTATTTCTCGCTCACCCAGACAGCCATCAACCTTCAGCAGAACGTCAGCCTCCCCGGCGGTGTTACGCCGCAAATCCAGGCGACCAGCCTGGTCGGCGAAATCTACCGCTATGAGGTGATCGGACCGCCGCACTTCGGGCTGAGCAACCTGCGCACGGTACAGGATTGGATATTGCAGCGGCGACTTCTTGCCGTCCCTGGCGTCGTGCAAGTCAATACCTGGGGCGGCACGACCAAGCAATACGACGTCGATGTCGATTTGCAAAAACTTGAATCCTACGGCTTGACGCTGCCGCAGGTGATCAGCGCAATCGGCAATGCCAACATCAACGTGGGCGGCCGCACCATCAACATGGGGCAGCAGTCAGTGAATATTCGCGGCGTTGGGCTCATGGACGGCGGGGGTGCAGCCGACTTGACCCAGGGCTACAAGGTCCAGGACATCGAGAACGTCATGCTTTCTGAGTCGCGAGGTCTGCCGCTGCTCGTGAAAGACGTTGCCAAGGTCTCAGTGGGCTATGTGCCTCGGCTTGGCAAGGCCGGCCGCGACCACGCCGATGATGTGGTCGCGGCGATAGTCATCATGAATCGGACGCTGCACACCAATGACGTTGTCGCACGCGTCCGGTCGGAGATCGAGAAGATCAACACTGATGGGAGTCTTCCGCCCGGGGTAAAACTGGTTCCGTTCTATGACCGCACCACCCTCGTCAACGTCACCACCAGCACGGTCCTGCATAACCTCATTTTTGGCTGCTTGCTGATTTTCGCCGTTCAATGGCTTTTCCTCGGTGACCTGCGCAGCGCCATCATCGTGGGCGCCAATGTCCCGTTCGCATTGTTCTTCAGCATCATCATCCTTGTCCTGCGCGGCGAAGATGCAAACCTGCTGTCCGTCGGCGCCGTCGATTTCGGCATCATCGTCGATTCTGCCGTTATTGTGGTCGAGAATATTTATCGGAATCTGCAGGCCAGGCCCGAAGTAAGAGAAGAATTGCTGCATCAGCTCGCCAACAAACGGTGGGGCGACGATCCGACGGCCGCTGGAGTTTCATCGAGTAACCCGATATGGACCGATCGGCTGCGGCTCATCCTGATCAGCGGCTTGCAAGTCGACAGAGCCGTGTTGTTCTCCACCGCGATCATCGTGGCGGCTTTTATCCCGCTGTTCACCATGCAGGGGGTCGAAGGCCAGATTTTCGGTCCGATGGCGCGAACTTATGCCTACGCTCTGGTGGGAGCGCTCGCGGCAACATTCACGGTGACACCGTGTCTGGCTTCGCTGCTGCTGCCCGCGCAGGTTAGCGAAGTTGAGACGATCGTCGTGCGCGCCTTGCGCCGGATCTACACGCCTGTGCTGCGGTGGTCGCTGAATAACAGGCGGATCACGATTGCGGTCGGATTGGTTTTCCTCGGCATTAGTGGATTCCTCGGCTCGCGCCTCGGCAGTGAGTTCCTGCCGACGCTCGAAGAGGGGAACCTGTGGATTCGCGCGTCGATGCCGCCTACTCTATCGCTCGAGGCGGGAATGCCGCTCGTAAATCGGATGCGGGAAATTCTGCTGCGCCATCCTGAAGCCATCACTGTGGTCTCGCAACATGGCCGTCCTGACAATGGCAGCGATGCGGCGGGGTTCTTCAATGCGGAGTTCTTCGTGCCGCTGAAACCATTCGACGAATGGCCGGCAGGGTTGACCAAGGAGAA
>DATNMT010000219.1:0-6986 GCA_035602495.1 Bradyrhizobium sp. | reverse complement strand
GTCATGCGCGGTCTGCTTGTCCTTGCCGGCGCCCTTGGCCGCGCTGTCGAGATAACCGGTCACTACGTTCCAGCCGATGCGCCCCTCGGTGAGATGGTCGAGCGTCGACATCCGCCGGGCGAAGGTATAGGGCGGCTCGTACGACAGGTTGGAAGTCACCCCAAAGCCGAGATTTTCGGTCACGGTGGCCATCGCCGAAATCAGCAGCAGCGGATCGTTGCAGGGCGTCTGCGTCGCGTTGCGCAGCGCCGCGTCCGGACTGCCGCCGAACACGTCATAGACCCCGAGCACGTCGGCCAGAAAAAGGCCGTCGAACCGGCCGCGCTCCAGCGTCTTCGCGAGAGCGATCCAGTACGGCAGCCGGTTATATTCCGCGGTGCGGTCGCGCGGATGCGTCCACAGTCCCGGCGACTGATGCGCGACGCAGTTCATGGCGAAAGCGTTGAGGCGGATTTCTTTCTTCATTTGGCAACCCTGGGCACGTTGTCTTCGCCGCTACCCGCCCGGTTGAACGCCGGGCCGGCGGCGGAAATTGTTGCATTCCGGCTGGCTTTAGCAAGGCAAATTCGTCCCGATGCCAAACGGGTCGACGTTCCGGGTCGGGCACTCTAGGATCGGGGTTTGGCGGAGACCGGAACCATGCAGGACATATCGTTCGGCTTTCAGGCGGCGGCGGCAGACGTCGCAGGCGTTCCCGATCATCAGCTTTATCGCGACCTGATGTCGGATTGCGAACTGGGCCACAAGCTCGGCTACGACGCGGCGTGGCTGCTGGAACATCATTTCAGCGATTATTATCCGACCCCAAGTCCGTTGCTGATGATGGCGCATATCGCGGCGAAATTCCCCGATCTGTCGCTTGGGACTTCGGTGCTGGTGCTGCCCTGGTACCATCCGCTGCGGCTGGCCGAGGAAATCGCCATGCTCAACATGCTGACGAGAGGCACGTTGCATCTGGGCATCGGGCGCGGCACCGCGAAAATGGAATACGACGCCTACAATATCGATATGAACGAAGGCCGCGCGCGCTTTGCGGAAGTTTTCAAGATCGTCGAAAAGGGCCTGGCGGGGAAACCGTTCTCGCATCACGGGAAATTCTGGAATATCGAGCGGCCGATCAGGCTGCGCCCCGATCCTGTCGACAAGCCGGTTCGTTTCTACGGCGCGATCGGCAGTCCGGCGAGCGCCGAAGTGATGGGCGACCTCGGCATTCCCCCGATCTGCCTGTCGACGTTCCCGGATGGCCTGCTGGTCAAGATCCTGGATCGCTGGCGGACGCGCGCCGGCGCCAAGGCAGACGGGGCCATCCTGCCGATCTCGGTCAAGATGTTCATTGCCGACACCGACGAGGAGGCGCGCGATATGGGCCGCCGCTATTTCCCGGCGTATTTCGCCCTGCAGGCCGATCACTATGAGGCGGACGCCAATCCGTGGACCAACATTCCCGAATATGCCGATTTCAGCCGGATGTTCGCCAATCTGCGCAAGCTGACCGACCCGGCGCAACTCGGACCCTTCCACGATTCCAATCTGATCGGCAGCGCGGAGACGATCCGCAGGCGTATCGACGCGCTGGTGTCGCTGGGCTTCAACTACTTCATGGTTTCCTGCGCGACCCCGGGAACGCCGTTTGCCGTCCGGCAGCGGATGATGACGCGTTTCGCCGAAGAAGTCTGCCCGCGCTATTCGAGCGCGATGCGAAGGGGCCGGGCCGCGTGACCGTGATGCGCGGGTTCAGCATGGAAAAAGGAAAGACATGACCAGAACCGACGCGATCGCGCTTGCGCGGCAAACACTCAGTTCCGGCGAATTTCTCAGTGAACTCGACCGCAGGGTGGCTTATCCGACGGAGAGCCAGAACCCCGACCGGCGCGATGCGTTGCGCGGCTATCTCGAGAAGGAACTCGAGCCGGCATTTTCCAGGCTGGATTTTACGACACGATTGATCGAATCGCCGACCGGCAGGAATCCCTACCTGCTGGCCGATTATCGCGAGAACGCTTCGGCGCCGACCGTTCTGGTGTACGGACATGGCGACGTCGTCGACGGCATGGCCGGAGAATGGCGGGACAATCTCGATCCATGGAAGACGACGACGGTCGGCAATCGCGTCTACGGCCGTGGCACCGCCGACAACAAGGGGCAGCACAGCATCAACATGACGGCCCTTGCCGCGGTGCGCGAGGCGCGTGGCGGCAGGCTCGGCTTCAATGCCAAATTCATCGTCGAGACCGGGGAGGAAATCGGCTCGCCGGATCTGCGGCAGGTGTGCGAGTCCCTGCGCGATGAGCTCAAGGCCGATCTTTTTCTCGCCTCGGACGGGCCGCGGCTGGCGGCCGATCGCCCCACCATCTTTCTCGGTTGCCGCGGCGGCATACGGATTCATCTCGATGTCAACCTGCGCGACGGCGGCAACCATTCCGGCAACTGGGGCGGCGTCCTTGCCAATCCCGCGACGATCCTGGCGAGCGCCATCGCTTCGCTGGTCGATGGCCACGGCCGCCTCTTGCTGGAGGACTTGAAGCCGCCGCGGATTTCGAACCAGATCCGCGCCACGCTGGCCGACGTCAAGATCGAGCCGATGGCCGACGAGCCGGCGCTGTCGGAGAACTGGGGCGAGGATGGCCTGTCGGCGGCCGAGCGGCTTTATGCCTGGAATACGCTGGAAGTACTGGCGATGTCCTCGGGCAATATCGAGAAGCCCGCCAATGCGATCCCGGGAACCGCGCAGGCGGTGCTGCAGCTGCGCTTCGTCGTCGGCACCAAGGTCGAAAAAGTCGTCGATGCGGTGCGGGCGCGTTTGCAGGAGCGCGGGTTTCCGATGGTCGAGGTGCGCGCGGCGCAAAGCTTTGCCGCCTCGCGGACCGATTTCGACAGTCCCTGGATCAACTGGGCGGCGCAATCGATCCGGCTGACCACGGGAAAGTCGCCCGCGGTACTGCCGAATTTCGGCGGCTCGCTGCCCAACGACGTGTTTTCGGAAGGGCTTGGCTTGCCGACGATCTGGGTGCCGCACTCCTATCCCGGCTGTTCGCAGCACGCGCCCAACGAGCACATTCTGCTGTCGGTCACTGAAGAGGCGCTCGGCATCATGGCGGGATTGTTCTGGGATTTGGGCGAGATGAAGAAATAGCGCGAAAACGGGAAAGGGGACATCGAAGATGGCACTGGCACATGCGGAAGCCCCCGACGTCGCACCGTCGCGAGGCAGGAACGTCACCAAGCTCGTGATCGCGACCTCGCTCGGCAACGCCCTCGAATGGTTCGACATCTCGGTCTATGCCTATTTCGCGGTCTATCTCTCCAAGGCGTTCTTTCCCGCCAACGATCCGACCAACTCGCTGCTGTTGACCTTCGGCACGTTTGGTTTGACGTTCCTGGCGCGGCCGATCGGCGGCGTGCTGCTCGGCACCTATGCCGACCGTTACGGGCGCAAGGCGTCGCTGCTGTTGTCCATCGCGATGATGACCTTCGGCACGCTGGCGGTGGCCTGCATGCCGACCTTCGACAAGATCGGCGTGCTGGCGCCCCTGCTCGTCATCGTCGCGCGTCTGGTGCAGGGCTTTTCCGCGGGCGGCGAGTTTGGCAGCTCGACTGCGTTCCTGGTCGAGCACATGCCCGGCCGGCGCGGCTTTGTCGCAAGCTTCCAATTCGCAAGTCAGGGTATCAGTTCGCTGCTCGGCTCCGGCTTCGGCGTGCTGTTGTCCTCGACCCTGACCGAAACCGAATTGCAAACCTGGGGTTGGCGCATCCCGTTCCTGTTCGGCGTGCTGATCGGACCGATCGGCCTCTACATCCGCAACAACATCGAGGACGCGACCGAGCCGCCCGCAGCCAAACATGACACGCCGGTCCGCAATGTCTTCATGGAGCAGAAGTTTCCAGTCCTGCTTGCGGTCGGCGCGATCGCGACCGCCACCGCCGTCAACTATCTCATCATCTATATGCCGACCTACGTGGTCAAAACGCTGAACCTGCCGCCGACCATCGGCTACGTCGCGGCCTTTGCCGCCGCCATCGCCGCCATCACGCTCAATCCCGTCGCCGGCGCAATCTCCGACCGGATCGGACGCACGCCTTACATGATCACGATGGCCGTCTTGTTGCTGTTTGCGGTCTTCCCGTTGTATCTCCTGCTTGCGAGCAAGCCGTCAGGGATGATTATTGTGCTCGCGGTGCTGCTGCTCGGCTCGCTGAAGGCACTCTATCTCGGCGCGGTAGCAGCGCTGATGTCCGAGATGTTTCCGGCCGGCACGCGCGCGACGGGCCTGGGGCTCAGCTACAATATCGGGGTCACTGTCTTTGGCGGCATGGGACCGGCGACCGTGACCTGGCTCGGCACTTTCGCGCTGATCGGCGATCTCGCGCCTGGCTATTATCTCACCGCGGTGTGCCTGTTCAGCCTTTGGGCACTGTTCATGATCCGCCGAATCAGGGCCGACCGCTATGCCTGACCGTGTCGGGGGGCGGATTGCCGCCGAAAGTCACATTCTATTCCGGCCCGGATTATGCCAGCATCAGGGAAGTCATCCAGACGGGGAGAGGATAAATGAAACAATTGCGACTGATTGGGCTCGTGCTGGCCGCGGGGTTCTGCGCAGGGCAGGCCAATGCCCAGGAGCTGACCGGGACCTTGAAGAACATCAAGGAGACCGGCGCGATCACGCTCGGTTTCCGCGACTCCTCGATCCCCTTCTCCTACCTCGATGACAACCAGAAGCCGATCGGCTTTGCGATGGACATCTGCTACAAGATCGTCGACGCCGTGAAAAAGGAGCTCAAGCTCGACAAGCTCGAGGTCAAGCTCAATCCGGTGACGTCATCGACCCGCATTCCGCTATTGGCGAACGGCACCGTCGACCTCGAATGCGGCTCGACCACCAACAATACCGAGCGGCAGAAGCAGATATCCTTCACCAACACGCATTTTCTGACCGCCAGCCGTTTCGTGTCCAAGAAATCCAGCAAGCTCGACAAGATCGACGACCTCAAGGGTAAGTCGGTGGTTTCGACCTCGGGCACCACCAACATCAAGCAGCTCACCGAAGCCAACGCCGCGCGTAGCCTCGGGGTCAATATCATCCCGGCCAAGGACCACGCCGAGGCATTCCTGATGGTGGAGACCGATCGCGCCGTGGCGTTCGTGATGGACGACATCCTGCTCGCGAGCCTGGTTGCCGGATCGAAAGAGCCCGGCGCCTACGCGATCTCCAGCGATGCGTTCTCCAAGCCGGAGCCCTACGGCATCATGCTGCGCAAGGACGACCCGGCCTTCAAGAAGGTGGTC
Source organism: Bradyrhizobium sp. (assembly GCA_035602495.1). Taxonomy (GTDB): domain Bacteria; phylum Pseudomonadota; class Alphaproteobacteria; order Rhizobiales; family Xanthobacteraceae; genus Bradyrhizobium. The sequence goes on along the minus strand of DATNMT010000219.1, from coordinate 1,699 downwards.
GATGCCGCTACTGCGGCGCTCTACACCAGCAGCGAAGGCCGGAAGCTCTACGACAAATGGTTCATGCAGAAGATTCCGCCGAAGGGGTTGAACCTCAACACCCCAATCGGACCTGAGCTGAAGCACGAATTCGCAAAACCGTCCGATTCTCCCGATCCGGATTCCTACAAGGCGATGTGAGCCCTGCCGGCTCGTGCGATGGCCTCGCCATCGCATGAGCTGGGGGCGTATGGCGGCCGGAATTACGGTTCATTCCGGCCCGATTTATGCATGCATTGCTTAAGCCATCCAAGCCAGGAAAGCACGAATGAAACGCCTGCATATCATTGGTCTTGCGCTCGCCGCCGCGCTCTGCGCCGGTCAGGCCAATGCCGAGGAGCTCACCGGGACGCTCAAGAAGGTCAAGGAAACCGGAACCATCACGATCGGCTACCGCGATTCCTCGATTCCATTCTCCTATCTCGACGACAACCAGAAGCCGATCGGCTTTGCCATCGATATCTGCTACAAGATCGTGGATGCCGTGAAAGCCGAGCTCAAGCTCGACAAGCTCGCGGTCGAGCTCAATCCGGTGACGTCCTCGACGCGGATTCCGCTGTTGGCGAACGGCACCATCGACCTCGAATGCGGCTCGACCACCAACAATGCCGAGCGGCTGAAGCAGGTCTGGTTCACCAACACCCACTTCCTGACCGCGACCCGCTTCGTCTCGAAGAAATCCTCAAAGCTCAACTCGATCGAGGACCTCAAGGGCCAATCGGTGGTCTCGACCTCGGGCACCACCAACATCAAGCAGCTCACCGAGACCAACGCCGCCCGTAATCTCGGCATCAATATCATCCCGGCCAAGGAACATGCCGAATCCTTTCTGATGGTCGAGACCGATCGGGCGGTGGCGGCGGTGCTGGACGATATCCTGCTCGCGAGCTTCGTCGCCGGGTCGAAGGATCCGGGCGCCTACGTCATCTCCACCGACGCCTTCTCCAAGCCCGAGCCCTACGGCGTCATGCTGCGCAAGGACGATCCGGCGTTCAAGAAAGTGGCCGATGCCGCCACCGCCGCGCTTTACACCAGCGGCGAGGGACAAAAACTCTATGACAAATGGTTCATGCAGAAGATCCCGCCCAAGGGATTGAACCTCAACACGCCGATCGGTCCTGAGCTGAAGCACGAATTTGCCAAACCTTCCGATTCTCCCGATCCCGATTCCTACAAGGCGATATGAGGTTGCCGGCTTGTGCGATGGCCCGGTCATTGCATGGCTCGAACCGATGGCGCGGGACCGACCCGCTGCGGCTTAGCCGAATGACGCAGGCGCTGCCGAAAGTCATCCAAACGAGGAGAGCACGAATGAAACACCCGCGTATAATTGGCTTGGCGCTCGCCGCCGCGTTCTGTGGGGGCCCGGCCAATGCCGAAGAGCTCACCGGGACACTGAAAAATATCAAGGAATCCGGCGCGATCACCCTCGGCTATCGCGAGTCGTCCATCCCGTTTTCCTATCTGGACGACAACCAGAAACCGATCGGCTTTGCGATCGACATCTGCTACCGGATCGTCGACGCCGTGAAGAGCGAACTCAAGCTCGACAAGCTTTCGATCGAACTCAATCCGGTGACGTCGTCGACCCGCATTCCGCTATTGGCCAACGGTACCATCGACCTCGAATGTGGCTCGACCACCAACAACGCCGAGCGCC
>DATNMT010000192.1:0-10561 GCA_035602495.1 Bradyrhizobium sp. | reverse complement strand
CAGTTTGGTCAGGCGGATTCTGGCGTTAGTGGTCGATCCGGTCAAGCGCAATGGCCAATTGAGGATCTTCATCGCTTCGTCGCCCGCCTGAAGGAGGGCGCACCGCCGGAGCCAGCGATATTGAGGGGACCGGATCCTGCGATAACGCGGAACGACTTACCTGATACAATGCAACCAACTACCACTGGAGATGAGCTTGAACGAGCGACTAAAGCCGTCAATTGGTTGAAAGAGGATGCTGACAAAGCGCGCGAGATCGGGGTCAGCTTGCATGGTACACCAGCGGAGAAGAAGATCGGATAACAGCCAGTTACCCGAACACGCGCTTGCAGTTTCCTGTTTCATCATGATCGAGAGATCGTTAGCCTCCGGTGAGGACCGCGGCGTGGTCATTCGTGCGGTTTCGGGCGCGGAAGTAGACTGGGATTGGCCTTGTAGATCTGCACGAGCTCAGCGAGGTTATCGATGCCGAAGCGTGTAAAGGCGGTTGTCGATTCTTCGCCGAGGCCGAGAACGCCGAGACGACCGTCTTCCGGATCCAGTACGATGCTGATCTCGTCCAGCCACTCCTCATCCTCGCCGAGCATTTCAGCGACACGGCTGATCGTGAAGACGTAGCTGATTCCGGCCATGGTCAGGCGGCCTGACTGGCCTGCGCGCTGGACGTGTGCCAATTCCACGGCAGCAGTTCGTCGAGCCTTTGAACCGGATGCTCGGCGATGCGAGCGAGAACGTCGGCAAGCCAAGCCTGCGGATCAATATCGTTCATCTTGGCCGTGACGATCAGGCTGTACATCACCGCGGCCCGCTCGCCGCCACGGTCAGAGCCGCAGAACAACCAGGATTTTCTCCCCAGGGCGATACCGCGCACACCGCGTTCAGCGGCATTGTTGGACAGGCAGATGCGGCCATCGTCGAGGAAGCGCGTGAACGCGATCCAGCGCTTGAGCATGTAGTCCATGGCCTTGGCGACATCGTTGCCGCGCGAGAGTTTGGCGCGCTGCTCACGCATCCAGGCCTCCAGATTGGCGACCAGCGGCGCGCTGAGCTCCTGTCGAACGACCCAGCGCCTTTCAGGGCTTTGTCCGTTGATCGCCCGCTCGATCTCGAACAGCTCATCGATCCGGCGGACCGCTTCCAGCGCCAGCGGCGAGATCACCGCCGGCTTTTTGCCTTGCGCCTTGCGACGGGCGTTCTCGGCCAGATCCGCCATCACGAAGAACGGACGCCGGGCATGGACCCAACAGGCTGCTTCCAGGATCGGTCCAGGCCTGCGACCCTGCTCGTAAAGCTTGCCATAGCCGTCATAGGCATCCGCCTGGAAGATCCCGGTGTAATTGGCTAGGTGCGCCTGGGGATGCTTGCCGGCTCGGTCGCGCGAGTAATAAAACACCGCCCCCGGCGGCGCGGGCCCGCCAAACGGCTTGTCATCCCTCACGTAGACCCAGATCCGGCCAGTGTCGGTCTTGCCTTTGGCCAGAACCGGCACCCTGGTGTCGTCGCCATGCAAGCGTTCGGCACTCAGCACGTAGGCCTCGAGGCGCTTGAACAAAGCCATCAGCGCCGCCGTGCAGCCGCCGACCTGGTCAGCCAGGGTCGACAGACTGATCGGCACGCCCTCCTTGGCATAGCGCTCGGCCTGCCGGTTGAGTGGCTGATGCTGGCCAAATTTCTCGAACAGTACCATCGCCAGAAGACTGGGACCGGCCCAGCCCCTCGCGATCACGTGGAACGGCGCTGGCGCCTGACTGATCTTCTCGCAGTCCCGGCAACTGAACTTCTCCCGGACATGCTGGATCACCTTCCAGGACTTCGGGATGACCTCCAGTGTCTCGGTGATGTCCTCGCCGAGCCTGGACAGCCGCGACCCGCCGCAACAGCTGCAGGCAACGGGTCCCGGCACGATCACGCGTTCGCGGGGCAGATGATCCGGGAACGGTTTGCGGGACGGCCGCTTGCGCGTGAACGACGCCACGGTGGTGGTTGTGTTCTTGGTTTTGGCCGCTGCCATTTCGGCGGCAAGTTCGTCCTCCGTCGCCGCGGTCTCCAATTCCTCCAGCGTCAATTCAAGCTGATCCAGCAGCCGCGCGGCGCGCTCGGACCGTGGGCCATAACGGTCGCGGTTCAACTTCTCGATCTGCAGCTTCAGATGGGCGATCAGCGCCTGGTCATCGGATTGTTGAGCACGCGCCGCGGCAGCCTCCGCGCGAGCGACAATCAAGGCCGCTTTCAGCGCTTCGACGTCGTCTGGCAGGCCTTCAACACCGGCTTTCATGAAGCTGATGGAATCACAAAATTAGCGATTTGCGGCGACTTTTTTCTGCAGCTCAGAACTTTTTTTAAGCCTAGAGCGGGATGAGTTTAGGTTGATGCGGCAGCGGCGATCGATTGCTTCTCCCTCTCGGGGAGAGGGTTGGGGTGAGGGGCTCTCTCGACAGCGGGACTCGCGGAGAGTCCCCCTCACCCGGATTGCTTCGGACGATGCTTCGCATCGCCGAGGCAATCCGACCTCTCCCCGCAAGCGGGGCGAGGTGGACCGGAGTCCTGCCGATTCAACTTAACGCCATCCCGCTCTAAAGATCGGCCCGGTGCGCCGCGACGGCGTCCTCGTTCCATTCAAGTCCGACGCCGGGCACGTTCGGAATGTGAAGCAGGCCGTCGCGGATTTCGTAGGGCGCCTGCAGGATCGGATCGGCCCAGTCCTGCCATTCCAGCCAATGCGCCGTCTCGGTCACGCGCATCACATGGGCGCCGACCTCCGGGTAAAGGTGGGTCGACATCGGAATGCCCGCGACCCCGGCGATCGCGGCGGCGCGGAGCCAGCCCGTGACCCCGCCGATGCGCATGAAATCGGGCATCACCAGATCGCAGGCTTTCCGCTGCAGCGCCGTGTGAAGATCGCGAGGGCCGTAAAAATTCTCGCCGATCTGGATCGGGGTCTTCAGCTCCGCCGCCAGTTGCGCATAGCCGTCGAGATTGTCGTAGACGATCGGCTCCTCGATCCACGCCAGCCCGGAATCGTCGACCATGTGGCAGCGCTGCAGCGCCTCGGCGAAATTCAGGCCCTGGTTGAAGTCAGCCATCAGTTCGACGTCCCCGCCGACGGCCGTCCTGACGGTTTCAATGGCGGCGATGTCGTCGCGCGCCCGCTCGCGGCCGAGCCGCAGTTTCAGCGCCTTGAACCCGCCCTCATCGCGCAGCGCGAGGGCGTCCGCTGCCAGCTGCTCCGGCGGCTGCAGCCACAAGCCGTTGCTGTTATAGGCCTTCACCGGGCCGACCGAACCGCCGAGCAGCACGCACAGCGGCATATTGCCGGCTTTTGCCAGCGCGTCCCACGCGGCCATGTCGAGGCCGGAGACGGCGATCATCGACTGCCCCTGGTAACCAACGAAATGCAGCGATCTGCGGGCGAGCTCGTAAAGCTCGGCCGGCGCGACCCGCCGCCCCTTCAGCATCTCGCCGAAATCCTGCAACGCCGGGACCAGATAACGCATCGACTTGATGGAATAAGGCTCGAGATAGCTGCGCCCGATGACGCCTTCTTCCGTGAAGAGATCGATCAGGATCAGCGGCCAATCCTGGATGGTCGCGATCCTGGCGACGACCGGGCGCTTCAGCTTGAGCACGACCGCTCTTGCCCTGATCGACTTGAATGTCAGCGAGGGGGGTTGCACGGCGAACTTCTCCGGCGCGGCCATCCGGCAGGATGCCGGATGCAGGAAACGGACTTTCGACAGTGTTGCAAGCGGCGGCAAGACTGTAAATGTGCTCGCCGGCATACTCTTGAAAGGGCGGCCACGCATCCTCCCAATATCGTCTAGAGCCTCGTTTCCTCTCTTACCTGCACATCGACAAAGCCGATTCCCTCAAGCCTGAATCGATAGACCGCGTCCTCCTCCGGAAACACCGTCTTCATCACGCTTCCCGTCATCACGACCTGCCCCGCCTTCAGCCCCACGCCCCTGGAGGCCAGCTGCGTGGCAAGCCAGGCGACGGAATTGAAGGGATGGCCGAGGATGTCGCGGCCGCTTCCTTCGCCGATCGCGACGCGATCTTTGGTGGCTCTCCCGAGCACGGCCTCGAGATCAGGCCATTTGGTCGCGAATTCCGACAGCACGATGCCGCCGTTCCAGGAATTGTCCGCGACCAGCGACAGCACATCGAGGTTGCTGTAATCCGCGCTGCGATCGTCGACCAGCTCGATGGCGGCGCAAACGCCGTCGATGTGGGGCCGGATCTCCTCTGCGGTCAACGGCGCGCTGGTGACCGGAACGTCCGATTTGATGCGAACCGCGATCTCGAATTCCAGGCCCAGCCGTCCGAACTCGGAGCGCCGCACGCTGGCGCCCGATTGATGCACGCGGCTTGCGAGCACGACACCCGCAATGGGGTGGTCAATCCCGCAAAACACCTGCATCGCCGCCGACGTCAATCCGACCTTGTAGCCGACGGCGTCGCCGTGCTTTCCGCGCAGCAGCGCGACGTACTTCTCCTGGATGTCGTAGGCGTCCGAGATTGTCGCGGGCGCGACCGGCGGGGCCAGCGGCTTGAATTGTACGTTGGCCTTGTGTTCTGCGAGCAGTTGCTCGGCCGCGCGCTGGGCCGCGATCTCCTCCATGGTTCTCTCCCTTTTTGTCGATCCTGGCGGTCGCCTGGAGCAGCGGATGATCTCGGCGAGGTGTCGCTACGCTATCGCAGCTTCGCCGATCATCGCAAACCGGATCTTTTGTGCGCTGCGCTCTGCATGTCGCGACGTGACAAACGCGCCGTTCGCCACTCGAGATGGCCGGAATAATTCGAAAATGTTGCCCGGCTGTTACACAAACGGGCTATGTGGAGAAAATGAGAGGTTGTACAACCTTAAATATTGTCCTGAAATGGTCGGCTTGAGGCGTTTCAGGTAACCCGGGGGAAGGGCGATGGACCAGACTGGTTTTGTGCAAGAGGAAGCCCGACAAAAAGTCGATCAGGACATCAGCGAGCGCATCCAGGTTCACAAGGCCAACATTGCGAGGCTGGCCGCGGCGCAACAAAGCGCCCACACGCTGGGTGCGGCGGTCCAGAACCGGCCGCTGGTCATGCTGGCGCAGGGCGATTCCTGGTTCGATTATCCACTGACCGGAAATGGATTGCCGCTGGTCGACACCGATGTGATCGCGCAGCTTCGCCGCATCGGCGACATGCCGCCGACCATCCTCAATCTCGCGCATCATGGCGAAGCCGCCATTGACGAAATGTCGCTGCCCAAACAGGAACGGATGATCACGGTTCTGCGCGACCCCTCGAACTGGATCAGCGGCAAGCCCGACGCCATCCTGTTCTCGGCGGGGGGAAACGATATTGCCGGCGACCAATTCTGTATTTTCCTGGATTTCAACGACGGACATTCGCCCGGGCTGAATCAAGACCGTTTCGGCAAGGCGCTCGGGCTGGTCGAGGCCTGTTATCTGGAGTTGTTCACCTTGCGCGATCGGATCGCGCCTGGCGTTCCGATCTTCGGCCATTGCTACGATTTTCCGATTCCCAACGGCGCGCATCCGGCCTGCGCCGGACCCTGGCTGAAGCCGTCGCTGGATTTCTGCAACTGGCCGGTCGCGCAGGGCAGGCAGATCGTTCATGATGCCTTGGCGGCCTTTCGCGACATGCAGGTGCGCCTGGCGAGCAATGCCGCCAACAATTTTTTCCTGGTCGATACCCAGGGCGTTCTGGCCGACGCAGAGTGGGCGAACGAACTCCATCCCCAGCCGGGGGGCTTTGCGAAGATGGCGCAGAAGTTCGCCGACGCGCTTTCGGCGAAATTCGGCGGCCGGGTCTAGCGTTCGCTCGGTGTCGGCGGCCGCATCTGGCGCGGATTGCGTGCAGCGGACTGAAGCCGTTCGATCAGGCGATCGCGGCCACGTCGACAACGATCCGCCATGGATCGCACTTTGTGCCGCGCTACCCCGCCACTGATTTGCCCGTCAGGCTGTTTTTCGGAATGGGTGTCAAGCCCCTTTTGAGAAAATATTCTGCTTTTCCGAAGACGCAAATCACCCTATATCTCCCCCCGTCCCGCCCCACAAGGGGCGTATCCGGATCGTCAGAGACGCGGGGCGGGATGCGGTGGACGCGGATGGTGCTGTAGACGACGGCGCCTGAAGCGGACGGCAAAGTCGCGTGGTCCTGACACCCCGATGCTGGTGTCAAGTTCGCGTTAAGGAGCGCGGGCGACGGTGGCCAAAAAGCCCGGGCACCGGGGAGAGCGCGATATAAGCCGTAAACCATTGCGTGGGGAATGCCGGGTGATTCCGGTGTGACCTGCTAACGCGTGTGCATCTTGCTACTACCTTCGCACACGTGGCTATCGGGCGCATCGGGCGCCCGGCATTCCCTGCGCCCTCTGTCTTTCGAGGGCCACCGTTTCTGATTCACCTCGGGCGAAATCGCGCCGCGAGATCGCGGGCGTATGTCTTCGTCATTGCGAGCCAACGGGTCGCGCGAAGGCGCGCCCGATGACAGGCTCCGCGAAGCAATCGATCTTTCTTTGCGCTGTGAAATGGATTGCTTCGAGCAGCAACAGCTTTCCCGCATCGAACAGGTGCTTCACTCCGTCGTCGGTCCGGCAGCCTATATACAGGGATGTCGGCGACCCGCCAATTCCGGCTAGGCTGGCCGCCGTCAACCATGCTTTGATACCTCAGCAACGGATGTGAGGGTTTCGTGACGAGTGAGCGCGTGGAGCGGCGACTGGCGGCTGTGCTGGCGGCGGACGTCGCCGGCTACAGCCGTTTGATGGGCCGCGACGAAGAGCGGACGCTCGCCGATCTGAAAACGGCGAGACGAGCGCTGATCGATCCTGCCATCGCCGCACATCGCGGCCGCATCGTCAAGACCACCGGTGACGGCATGCTGGTCGAGTTCGCCAGCGCCGTGGACGCGACCCGTTGCGCCATGGAAGTCCAGCGCAGCATGGCTCGGCACAACGCCGACGTGTCGCACGATGTCAGAATCGAATTCCGGATCGGCATCCACGTCGGCGACATCATCATCGACGACAACGATATTTTCGGGGATGGCGTCAACATCGCAGCCAGGCTTGAAGGGATCGCGGAACCCGGCGGGGTCTGCATTTCCGATGACGCCCAGCGCCAGGTTCGCGGCAAGGTCGATGTCGGTTTCGACGATATGGGTCCGCAGACGCTGAAAAATATCGCCGAGCCGATGCGGGCGTGGCGAATGCAAATTGCAGCGGCTTCGGCTTCCCCAACTCCAGTGGCGGTTGGCGGCGAGTCCAATCAACCGCCGGCACTGCCCGATAAACCCTCGATCGCGGTGCTGCCGTTCCAGAACATGTCGGGCGATCCCGAGCAGGAGTATTTCGCCGACGGCATGGTGGAAGACATCATCACGGCGTTGTCGCGCTTCAAGTCGCTGTTCGTGATCGCCCGCAATTCCAGCTTCACCTACAAGGGCAAGGCCGTCGACATCAAACAGGTCGGGCGCGAACTGGGCGTGCGCTACGTGCTGGAGGGAAGCGTCAGGAAGGCGGGAAATCGCGTGCGCATCACCGGCCAGCTGATCGAGGCCACGACCGGCCGGCATCTATGGGCGGACAAGTTCGACGGTGCGCTGGAGGATGTGTTCGGCCTGCAAGACCAGATCACCACCAGCGTCGTCGGATTGATCGCGCCGACGCTGGAGCGCGCCGAGATCGAGCGGGCGAGACAGAAGCCGACCGACAGCCTGGACAGCTACGATCTCTACCTGCGTGGCATGGCGCTGGCGGGCAAGTCTCAATCGCTTCCCGAGGCGCGCGAGTTGTTCAGAAAGGCTTTCGCGCAAGACCCGGAATATGGCGCCGCCTACGCCATGGCGGCCTGGACGCTGGTGATGCAGCAGGGGAACAGCGGCGTGCCGCTGCCGGCCGAGGTGCGGGCCGACGGCGTTCGGCTTGCCCATCTTGGATCGAAGGTCGGAGGCGACGACGCCTTTGTGCTCGCCAGATCCGGCCATGTCCTGACCTATCTCGGGCATGAATATGATCGGGGCGCCTCGATGGTCGAGCAGGCGGTCGCGCTCAATCCAAATCTTGCCATGGCGTGGTATTCAAGGGGGTGGGTCTCATTGATGTGCGGGCAAGCCGAACGCGCCGTCGAAAGCTTCGACCGAATGATCAGGTTAAGTCCCCTCGACCCCTTGCGAATAGGTGCCTGGAACGGCAGTTCGTTCGCGTTTTTTCATCTCCGCCGGTACGAGGAGGGTTGTGCGGCGGCGATCAAATCGATTCACTTCGCCGCCAATGCTCATACGCTCGGAGCATTGATCGTGAATTGTGTCGGTGCCGGACGTGCCGTCGAAGCGCGCGAGTCGGTGGCGCAGCTCCTGAAGCTGCAGCCCGACTTTCGTACGTCTCATGTTCAGGAAGCATTTCCTGTTCGCTCCGCCGACGAGCGCGACCGGATCGCCGCCGCCCTTCGCGAAGCGGGCTTGCCGGAATGAGACCGGATCAGGACTGGCGGAAGCCCATTTTGAATCGGAAATTTGCGGGAAGGCTCTTTGACGATGAGGCGCTCGTGCGTCGGGCGGTCCATGACCGGCTCAGGTCAACTCGCCCAGCTCAGGCTGGCGGAAGCCCATGCGGAACGCGCCCCAACGGCGGCCGCGGACATGGATCGGCGACGACAGATCCTTCATCAGCACGAAATTGCCGCCGCCCATGTCGCGCCGGTAGGTCTGCAGCAGGAACGGCTTGGTATTCGCCGCCACCTTCTTCACCGCGCGATCGTTGAACAGCCGCTTGTTGCGGCAATGGGCGCTGTTCCAGACCGGGTCGGGCCCCTGCGGCAGGCGATAATTCGGATTGTGGGTCGGAAGATACCCGCCGTGCGCCCAGGCGACGCAGAACACCACCCGGGGATCGATCTTCTGGATCGGGTCCTGGATCGGCGGCAGGATGCGGTCGGTGAGGGCGACATAATCGGTGAGGTATTGCTTGGGGTCGGTGCCCGGAATTTCGCGGTATTTTTCGTCCATCAATTGATCGACACTTATCTCGCCGCGCACGATGGCAGCTTCGAAGGCGTCGGAAATCCGTTTGGCGGTGTCGATCACGACGCGGATCAAGGGCCCATCCGATGTCTCCACGCCGCTGTCGGCGATCAGCTCGATCAGGCTCTCGGAGAGGTCGAGCAGTTTGGCGACCCTGTCGTCGGCGGCCTTCAGGTCGGTCGACGACAGGTCGACGCCTTTCGCCAGATGGCCGAGCTCGTCGATCACCATGTCGCAATGCGCGAGATTGGAGGTCGCCGCTTTCGCAACTCCGTCGATTTCGCGGCCGACGGACGTAAAGCCCTCCTGCACGCGGACGATGATGCTCTGGATTTGTTGCGCGCCTTCGCCGGCGTTCTTGGCGCGGGCCGAGGCGTCACCGCTCTCGGCGATCAGGCTGCCCACCTGGCCGTCGAGGTCCTTGACGGTGTCGCCGATCAGATGCGTGGCCTGGCGGGTGGCTTCGGCGAGGCTCTTCACTTCGCTGGCGACCACCGCAAACCCCCTGCCGGCGGCGCCGGCGCGCGCGGCCTCGATGGTGGCGTTCAGCGCCAACAGGTTGGTCTGCTTGGCGATCGCCTCGATCGAGCCGGATACTTTGGCGACCTGCGCGAGCGCGGTGCCGACCGCGCCGAGACGATGCTCGATGCGGCCGACCGCCTCGATCAACTCGGCGATATGCTGCACGGCGGTTTCCACCGCGGCGCGCGATTGGGTGATTTCGCTGACGGCGGAGGTGGTGGCGGTCTGCACCGCCTGCGAGGCGCTGGCGATATCGTGGTTGGCCGAAACCATGGTCTCGGCGGTCTTTTGCAGATGCCCGAACCGATCGGACTGGGTGGAAACCCGCCCCGCCACTTCCTTCAGGTTCCCCGCCACGTCCGCAAGCTCGACCCCGAGGCCGCCGATCCGGTTCGCCAGCCGGTCGACCAGGCGTTCGGCGTCCGAGGGCGCGGCCGCGGCATGCGCAAGCTCTGCCGGCTGCGCGACCGGCGCCTCTGCTTTCGTCCGGCTAACTCTCGATGGCTGGTTCATATCGGTCAGATGCTCAGTTATCTAAAGTTTGTACGAGGTACGGAATCCGCCCCAGTGCCGGCCATTGACGCGGATCGGCACGTCGATCTCGCGCATCATGACCGTCTTGCCGTTGCCCATGTCGCGGGCGTAGCTCTGGATCAGATAGGAGCGCAAGTTTCGGCCGGCGGCCAAACCTGCGGTATCGTTGAAGATGCGGCGGTTGCGGCTGTTGGCGGTGTTGAAGGCGACGTCGCCCGGGCGCTGCGGATGCGAGTAGACCTTGTTGTGCACCGGCAGGTAGCCGTTGCGGTCGATCATCACGCAGAACACCATCCGCGGATCCCTGGCGAGGAACGCCTCCTGGAACGGCGGCAACGCGCGATCCGCCCAGTCGAGGATCCTGGTGCGGTGCTGCAGCGGATTGGTGCCGGGGATCTCGACGTAATTCTCGTCGAACATGTCGTCGATGGAGATGGCGCCGCTCCTGAGGCCGTCCTCGAAGATCTTGGTCAGCGCC